>VGYV01000042.1 GCA_016872855.1 Planctomycetota bacterium | reverse complement strand
CTCGGCGGGGTCGAAGCGCTTGGCCACCTCGGTCGTCTCGTCCACCTTGTGGAAGCCGTACATCCGCCGCGTGAGGCCGATGATGTTCTTGATGCACGAGGTGAAGACGCAGTGGGGGTGGGTCTTGAGGCGGGGGAGGTTCAGCAGCACGGCGTCGGGCTCGAAGATGTCGCTCGCCACGCGCAGGTCCTTCCACGGCTCGGGCTGGGGCTCGATGAGCTTGTAGCCGGCCTCGCTGCCGGCGACCCAGTAGCGTTCGAGGTTCTTCACGGGCACCTGGAGGCCCTGGAGGAGCGCTCCGAGGGTGGGCAGGCCCTCGCGCTTGGCGCCCCAGCCACCCCACTCCTGGCCGATGGCGGTGATGGAGGCGGGCGAGCAGTCCTTGGTGAGCTTCACGAGTGCGCCGGTGGCCTGGGTCGAGGTGTTGGCGTCGCGCCAGCCGCCGTCGGTGGCGTTGAGCTTGATCAGGACTTTTTTGCCCTTGACGAGTTCGGGGAATCCGCCCCACTTGTCGAGCGCGGCCTTCATCCGCTTGAGCGCTCCCTCATCGGATTCGGGCGCCCCGCCGCCCGAGGCGACCACGATACGCGGCTTGGCCTGCGCTTCGGCGGCAAGGACGTTCCCGAACGCAGCCGCGGCGGCCACGCCGGCCGCTCCGCGCGCTAGAAACCCCCGACGGTTCATTCCGTCACTCATTGCTTCCTCCTAACGCGGCGCTCGGCCGCACGCAAAGGGGACACCACGGTTCAGAAGAGGATGGATGGAGGAGTGGATGAATGGATGATCATCTGGCACCCATCCATTCATCCACCCATCCATTCATCCGGCTCGTGCCCATATGGAACCAGGGTGGGCGGGGAAAGTCAAGGGCGAATGCGACAAGGGGCCTGGCCGCACGACTTTGGGGCATTCCGGATTTCGAGTTTCGTAGCACTTCAGCCGAATGAAGTGGAAGTTTGGAGTGCGGCCTTCAGGCCGTATCATGCACCCCAGATACGGGCTAAAGCCCGCACTCCGAACCCGGCGCACCATCTGAGGCTGACGGTTGGCTCTCCACTTCATTCGGCTGAAGTGTTACCGAGTTTCCTGGATTTCTCAGCGGCGGCTGGGGTCGAGGGCGAGGCGCTCGGCGCGGCGCATGCGGCGGCGGTGGGCGGGGGTGTGGTCGTCGTAGCCGAGGAGGTGGAGGAGGCCGTGGGCGGTGTAGAGGGCGAGCTCGCGCTCGGGGGGGATGCGGCGGCGTCGGGCCTCGGCAAGGGCTTTCTCGACGGAGACGATGATCTCGCCAAGGAGGCGGTCGGGCGTGGGGTCGGCCGCGTCGGCGAAGGGGAAGGCGAGGACGTCGGTGATGTGGTCGTGGCCGAGGTAGCGTGCGTTGAGGGCGCGGATGGCGGCGTTGTCCACGAAGCAGAGGCTGAGGTCGGCATCGGAGCCGTGTGCGGCGAGGATGCGGCGGCAGAGCGCGCGGAGGGCGGGGCGGTCGAGGGGGAGGAGGCGCTGGCGGTTAGCGATGGCGAGCGTCATTGTTTGGGGAGTTTGGCGAGGGCAGACTTGGCGTTCTGGACGTATTCGGCGATGCCGAAGTTGTCGGCCACGCGGTTGTAGATGGCGCGCGCTTTGTCGTGTTCCTGTTTGCCGATGTGGTAGGTGGCCTGTTGGCTGAGTTCGCCCCACTTGAGGCGGGCGGCCTGGCGGATTTTGGTCATCCAGGAGGCGTGCTCTTCAGTGACCTCCTTGCGGACGGCGTCGCTGATCTCTGGCCTGCGGTATTTCGCCAGATAGTTGTTCCAGGCGTCAATGGCCTTGCCGAACCGGAGGTTGGGCAGGTCCTGGTCTGTGACCTCGCGGGTGACGGCGAAGGAGTCGATCTTCATCTGCTCGCGTTCGAGCTTTCTGGGGAGGCCGGCGAGGAGGAACTTGATGGTTTCGACGGCCTTGGCGTTGTCGTGGAACTCCTTGGCGACGGCGAGGTATCGCTCGCGCCAGGCGGCGGGGTCGAGTTGGCCGCCGGAGTCGCGGCGGCGGGCGCACTCGGCCTCGAGGGTCTTATTGACCTCCTCGATCCTGTGCTTGGCGGGTCCGAAGCCGAGTTCCTGCGCGGCGAGGTCGCGGAACTTCTGGACCTGCTCGGCGAGGGAGCGGGCTGTGGCATCGGCGGTCTTGCCTTCGGGGTGGTCGGGGTAATCCTCGGCCACGGCGGCGAAGGCAGCCCTCGCCTTTTCGAGGAGGCCTGCTGCGTCCTTGGCGAGGGCCTCGTCGGGAGCGGCGAGGAAGCGTGCCTGCGCCTTCTTGAAGTCTTCGAGGCAGGCCTGTGCAGCGGCGGTGGCCTCTGCGAGGCCGCCCTTGGCGTGCTGTTCGCGGCAGGAGCGCGCGAGGAAGTAGCCGACGATGGCGAGAGCGACGAAGGCGATGGAGCCGATGGCAACATAGAGGCCGGTTTGGGTGCGCTGGACGCGCGCGCGGGCGCTGTCGGCCATGGTGCGGGTGCGCGACTCGACCTGCTCCTTTGAGGCGAGGAGCGAGCGGAGGGAGTGGAGGGCCGCGTCGGCGTTGGCGAAGGGCTCGCCGGCGATGCCCGCGAGGCGCTCGACCACCTCCGCTGTGTCGCGGCGCACGCCTGGGGCCGCGGAGCGGAGGCGTTCGAGCTGCTTGGGCGCGCTTGAGCCGGGCTCGAGCGCCCACTCGAGGTCGCGCACCTTGCCGCCGCTCAGGAGGGCATAGAGGAGCACACCGGTTGCCACGGCCACGTAGCGGTCGTCGAGCACGGGCGCGCCGGGGGGGCTGAAGGTGGGGGGCAGGATCTTGACCTCGCCGCGCTTGGAGATGACCACGCGGTTCGCCGACAGGCGCCAGCCGGGCACGTTCCGCGAGTTGGCGAAGCGGAGCGCCTCGGCCACGTCTATGGCCAGGCGGACGGCGTCGGCCGAGGCCATCCGCTGGCGGCTGTGCAACAGGTCGGTGATGGTCTGGCCCTCGACGAGTTCCAGCGTGCAGAAGTGGAGGCCGCCGTCGCTGTTCACGTCGTAGATGCTGGCGATGTTGGGGTGATGGAGCTGGGCGGAGTGGCGCGCGGTCTGCTGGAACTTCGCCACCGTCGCCTCATCGGCGTCGGGGTTTAGGGCCTTGAAGGCCACGATGCGGTTCATCGCCGTGTGGTTGGCCTTGTAGGTCGAGCAGAGGCGGCCTGTGGCGACGCGCTGGAGAATCTTGTGCCCGCCGATCTCGCGGCCCACCAGGGGGTCCACGCTCCCCGCCGGCGGCGGGCCGAGCGCTGAGTCGGACGACTTGGACGCGACGGGCCGCGGCGCGGAGGCGCCGCGTTGGCCAGACTGGCCTCGGCGGAACGGGCGATTGGGCGGCATAGGGGCCTCATCCTAGCGGACAGGAAGCGTGGGCTCCTTGAACGAGTGGAGCCCGTGGACGTTCCCCTCGATCTGAGCGGAGGGGGAGCGGGGTTCGAAGCGCAGCTCGCCGTCGGCCAGCGCCTGACGCAGCGCGGCCCCGTGGCGGTAGCCCAGCTTCTGAAGCGAGTCGCGCACGCCCTGGACGAGGTAGGGGATGAAGGTGGTGAGCGGGCCGCGGTCCACCACGGTGCCGCTCACGCCGTGGGGCACGGGGATGCTGGTGCGCTGGGAGAAGTAGCGCTTCTCGCCCCCTTCGAGCTGGGCCTCGATGGAGCCCATGCCGCGATAGCGCTTGACGCGGACGTTGCCCTCGTAGAAGTACTGCCCGGGCGCCTCCGTGGTGCCGGCGAGCAGGTAGCCGAGCATCGCGGTGTCGGCGCCGAGGGCCAGGGCCTTGCAGATGTGGCCGCTCGAGGTGATCCCGCCGTCGGCGATGACGGGCACGCCCTGCTCGTGGGCGTAGCGGGCGCAGTGGTAGACCGCCGAGGCCTGGGCGCGGCCCACCGCCGTCGTCACTTGCGTGATGCAAATGGAGCCCGGCCCCATCCCGACCCGCAAGGCGTCGGCGCCCGCCCCGATCAGGCTCTCGCACTGCCGCCGGGTCACCACGTTGCCCGCGATCACGTCCAACTGCGGATACGTCACCTTGATGAACTCGAGCATCTTGATCTGGTAGTCGGAGTCGCCCTGGGAGGAATCAATGACGACGACGTCCACGCGCTGCTTGACGAGCTCGGCCAGGCGCTCGCGGTCGGCGTCGCGGGTCGAGATGGCCGCGCCGGCCAGGAGCTGCTTGTCCGCCCCCTTCGTCGCCAGAGGGAAGTCCTCGTTCTTCCGCAGGTCGGTGCGGGCGACGAGGCACACGAGGCGCCCCACGTCGTCCACGATGGGCAGCTTGCCCTTCTTGCTCTCCCGCAGGATGCGGTTGGCCTCCTGGAGCGTGATGCCCTTCCGCGCGGTCACTAGCTCCGTCGTCATCACCTCGCGCAGGCGCTTCGTGCGGTCCTGCTCGAAATCAATGTCGCGGTTCGTCACGATCCCCACGAGCCGCGTGTTGAGCGTGCCGTCCTCAGTCACCGGGATGCCCGAGTAGCCGTGCTCCTTCTTGATGCGGTCCACGTCCGCGATGCTGTGGTTGGGCGACAGCACCTCGGGGTCGGTGATGAAGCCGTTCTCGAAGCGCTTCACGCGCCGCACGTGGGCGCACTGCTCCTCCACCGTGTTGTTGTAGTGGATGATGCCGATGCCGCCCAGGAGCGCCAGGCCGATGGCCATCGCGCTCTCCGTCACCGTGTCCATCGGCGACGACACGATGGGAATCTGGAGCCGGACCCGCCGCGTCAGCGCGCAGCCCAGGTCCACATCCTCCAGGCCGAACGACACATGGCCGGGCAGCAGATTGATGTCGTCGTAGGTCAGCCCGCCATATTTCTCGAAGAGACTTTCCGCATCGCAGCCATCGAGCCTCATTCGCGTCCTTCCTGCGGCTTTGGGGGAGCGTCGCGGGCCGCGCGGCCCTCCTCGCGTCAGGATACAAAAACTCGCCCGGCGAGTCAAACCGCGGGAGCCGCCTGAGCATGGCCCCGAATCCTGGTGGTTGGGGGTGACTCTGGAGCGCAACCCTCCCCCTGCCCCCTCCCTGGAAGGGAGGGGGGTCGTGGCGAGCCCCTCCGACCCCTCTCCCTTGAGGGAGAGGGTAGGGTGAGGGTGAAAGCCAGGGAACCGCGGAGCGCGGGTGCAGTAACGGATTTGTGCGCCGCCCGCCCTCGTTCGTAGTTCGGCGTTTACGCGGTTCCTCTGTCGGCCCTGGCAGCCCTGAAGACCGCCTGAAGGCCGAACTACAAACAGGAACGCCCGCTTCGGCGTGCAAATCCGTTACTGCACCCGCGAAGCGCTACCAGAATCAGGAGCCATACTCGAGCCGCCTGAGCGTGGCAGCCGTGCACGGTCGGACAAGCCGACCGTGGCACACCGAGGAGGCGCGAGCGGCGGAGGGCCGTGGCTCACGTGTTGCGCTCGAGCCAGAGGAGAAGCTCGTCCGCCTCGCGCTCGCTCTTGCAGCCGACGTTGTAGAGGACGAGGTCGGGCTTGAGCTCGCGGTGGTAGACGCTCTTCAGCTCGTCGGGCGTGCAGCCGACGTAGACGTGTTTGCCCGTGGCCTGGAAGCGCTTGAGGAGGTCGAGCCACTCGAGCATCGGCGGGCCGCCAGCCGTCGGCGTCCACTGAATGCCATCCAACGCCTTGATGCCCGTGATCGCGTCGAAGTGCTGGAGACAAGTCCTTCCGTCATAATGGTATACGGAGCGGTCGAGGAACTCGCATTCCTCCGTGAGCGCGGGGAGGACGAACTCGTTGAACTGCGGGGGCGAGAGGAGGCACGAGAAGTCGCACTGGACCGTGCAGAAGCGCCCCTGGCAGTAGTAGGGCAGCCAGCACGACGTGCCCAGGGCGTACATCCCGGCCGCGGCGTAGACCGCATTGTAGACGTCGCGGTAGAGGGCGCGGACGTTCCCCATCGCGCGATGCACAAATTCCGGCGTATCAAGGAGATCCATGCACAGCTTCGCCGGCTCGCGGATGGCCACCAGCCAGTCGAAGTTCGAGTGCAGGTCGGGGGTGCAGACGACCCACTTGCCCCTCGCCCGCTCGCCCGCCTTGCGGTGGAACTCCAGAAACCGCTCCCAGGCGTGGCCTTCGAGGCGAAGCGGCAACGCCTCCTCCCACGACTCGACGAAGGGGACGGACCAGGACGTGCCCGAGCTATCGGGCGAGTAGTCCAGCCGTGCTCCCACGAAGGCGGCGAGCTGGTCCGGGCCGAAGCACGGCTCGTAGCGTGGCATCGCCTCCCCCGCGAAGTACACCGTCGCCAGATGCGCTTCCACCTGGTCCAGCACGGCATCCAAATCGTCGTCGGGCCGCGTGGGGTAACGCGGCCCGGGCACGGGCTTCACGCCCTCCTTCGGCGCGGTCACGACGGCAGCCGGGCGCCTGATGATCTCCTTATGCCAGAACGCCTGCCAGCGGGCCAGGGCCTCGGACAGGTTCGCCTTCAGGCTCAGTTCCATCCGCAGACTCCTCGGGTTGCTTGGTCGGGGAGGCGAGCAGGCGGGTAGTGTACCGGCGCGGGACGGCCCTGTCAACGCAGCGTGCTCAGAAGTCGTCGAGGGGGTAGTTGGGGGCGATTTCGTTGAGCCACTTGCGGCCTTCGTCGAACTTGGGCAGGAGCTTGAGGCCGCGGGCGTAGTGCTGCGCGGCCTTCGCGTGCTGGCGGAGCGCGCGGCAGGCGCTTCCGAGCGCAAAGCAGAGCGCTGCGCGGTCCTCAGCCGATGCCGTGTGCGGAAGGCGCTGGAGGGCGGTCGTCAGAGCTGGAAGCCATTGCCCGGCAAGCCAGGCGGGATCGAGTTCAGCGGCAGACTTGGGGTCGGCAAGGGTTCTGACCACGCCATTCACGTACCCCGCCTTCATCTGCGCGTGGAGCGCAGGGCGCCGTCGCGCGCGCCGCACCTCATCAAGCCAGATCGCCAGCGCTCCCGGCGCGTCCTTTGCTCGCATCAGGTGCTTGGCCGCTACGGCCCCGGCTCCGCGCTTGAGTGCCCACTGCGCCGCTTCGGCGAAACGCCCAAGCTCCGAGCAGACTCGCTCCCCACATTCGTAGGTGGATTCATTCGTCGGCGCGCAAGCGAGGAGGCCCTGAAGCACCCGCTGGGCGAACTCCGGGTTCTCTCTGATGTTGAGCTGCGGGCGCCAGGCCGTCCAGAGCTCGGGGCGGCCGGGGTGGTCGGCGAGAAGCCGGTGGAAGACCTCAAGCGCCTCCGCTCGCTCTCCATTCTTGACCAGGTGGGCCAGGAGGCGGAGCCGCAGCGTTTCATCCTCGCGCGCCAGCTCAATGGCCTGGCGCAGGCAGGCGATGGCACGCGGCGGGTCGCGGTCGTAGCAGGCTGCCAGTTCCCGGTAGCGCCAGAGGCGCTGGTCGCGGCTGAGGGTGTCGCGCCGCTGTTCGAGGTCAGCTTCCAGGAACTCACGGACCGGGTCGGGGTGGCCTTCGTGGATCATCACCGTATCCCGGGTGCTGCGCAGTCGGCTCAAGGCGGCCTGTCGGTGAAGGAAATCGTCGGCAGGGAGAGAGTCGAGCAGCCGCGAGAGGATGTCGAGCGTGTGCCGGCCCGAGCACTCGAGCTGCACCTCGGGCGAGTCGCGGCGCAGATCGGCGAGGCGGCGCAGGAGCGGTACGAGTCTGTCCCGAGTCTTCTCCTCCTCGCCAACGATGCGGACCAGCAGGCGGAGGTGGAGCTCTGACGGCGGGTCTGCGGCGGCTCTGCGCTCGCAGTCGGCGCGCAGCTCGTTGAGCCAGCCACCATTCCGGGCTGCGTTCAAGACCTTGCCGAAGGGCACATTGCTGAACACCCAGTTGTCGAGAGCCTTGCTATTGGCGATCTCGTCGAGAAGCTCGCGTGCGGAGAGCCTGGCGGCGGCATGCTCGCCGGCTCGCACTTGCCGGTCAAGCCGATCCATCAGACCGAAGTGGGGCCAGGCGTAGGGGGCCAGTGCCGCCGCGTTCTCCCGGCTCGGGTCCTTATGATACCGGTAAGAGAGCACTTTCACTCGCAACGCCAGGTCATCAGGCCACCGCTTCGATGCCTCCTCGATAACCCGCATGCCTTCCGCGTAGTCATCGAGGGACCTGGCCAAGTCGTAGTAGCCTCCCCGGATCCGTGGGTTTCGCGCGACGAAGCTCTTGAGGTGGGCGACCTCGTCAACACTCTCGCGCTGCGCGGGGTCCACATAGCACTCGTGAAGGGGATGACTCACCATCGCTCCCGGCGGCCCCTCGACAGGCCGCATCACCTCCAAGGCGTTGCGCATGCTGGCGGAGCGGAGGAGGAGGGGATCGTGCTTCGGCGCGACAAAACGCTCGAGAGCCGGCGTGTACCCCGGCTTGAAATCGGTGGCGCGGATCGCCACTGGCTCACGCCAGGCCTGATGAACGACTCGGGGCAGCCAGGCGCCCGGTGCGACCTCTTCATGCTCTGCCACCACGGCGGCATGGTCCAAGTCGCCCGGCCCGCGCAAGTCGTGACGCACCCGGCAGAGCCTGAGAATCGTCCAGCGTTCGGGGTCAATCCACAGGTAGTCGGTGGGCAACCCCTCCTTCGCCAGGAGCATGAGGTAACATCGGTGGCCGCGGACGACGTCGGGGAAGACCCGGCGGATGTCGTGCTCGCGGTAGAGCGCGTCGGGAGCGAGAAGCGCGGCGAAGGCCCGCGGATAGGCCTCCCATCCTCTGGCATCTCCCCGCGCTCCCGCCGAATCAGGTTGGCCGAGGATGAGCTCGTCGCGCCAGGGCAGGAACCTCCACTGTTCGCTCGGCGTGACGACAGCGATTTCCGGCTTGAAGACGGCCTTGGTCCAGGGCAACTCATCCCCCGGCAACGATTCCAGCCGCAGGTGGCCTGGCGCGCGGAACTCCAGGAGCCAACGCCGGGGCAAGCCCCATTCCGCTTCGTAGTAGCGGCTGCTTATTGGGTCCGGGGATTGGAGTTCCAGGGTGCAGCGGAGGCCGTTGAGGCGCTGGGCGCGCTCGCGGAGGCGGGCGAAGACCTCGGCGGCGGAGGGGACCTCACCGCCCAGGGCGCGGGGGGCAGAGAGCAGACCCGCGAGCAGTAGGCAGTGGAGAGTAGGCAGTGGACGGTAGGCAGTGGGCGGGGAAAGGAAGACGACTGGTGCGAGCGCCCGCCTGTTCATCGCCACGCTCCTTCCTGGAGGGATGGTAGCGCGGGGTTGGGGCGAAGTCAATGGGGGACGGAGCTTGCGGATTGGGGATGGTGGAGCGCGCGCGGACGGGGTGGCTCTTTCGCGCGAAAGAGCCAGCCGTTCCCACCTCCCAGATACGTCCTGTCAGGCGGCGCGCCCGCCAGCAGCCGCTTTCTGGCGGCCGGAGAGACCACCTCGCAACACGCCCAGCGCTGGGCGATGTGTGCTCTTTCGCGCGAAAGAGCACAAACACCCAACGGCACAGGCGCCCTCGCCTCATGTCACGGGGCGCGCCCCGACGGCGCGCCGCTTCGTGGCAGCCGGCCAGGGCCACCGAGCGACCCATCGCCATACGCGAGGGCGCGTGTGGGCGGAACGGCGATTCTCGACGGCCCAGCCACGTCCCTGCCCCGCGCAACCGTCTCCGTGGGCGCGAGCTGTCTCTTGCCGGAACGGCCCTTCGGGTGCTGCGCACAAAGCACAGCGGGTGTCTTTTGCCCAATTCACGCCTGCAGGGACTGTTGCCCAAGCCCCCTTCACGGGAATAGGCTCGTTCGGAGTCCCCCCTTTAGGCGGATTCGGGCAGGAGAAGACCGCCTGAAGGCGGGACTCCGACCGAGGCCGCCCTTTGGGCAGCCCGCCCTACATGAGTAACCGCCAGCGATGGATTGGTGAGGTCCCAAGTTCTTGAGGTTCTGGTCCAACCCGCGGCGGGCAGGCATGCGGGGGCTTCGCCCCCGCGCCCGCGCAGCGGGCACCCGCAGGATTCTCCGCCTTGGGGCCACCGGCAGCCCCATAGCGTGGTGGGCACGCTGGCTTCCCAAGGGGCTGCCGGTGGCCGAATGCAGCAAATCCCAGGGGCTCTGGAGGCCTGGTCCCCCAGGCGCGAGTGCGTGGTGGGTGCTCGCGGGGTGCGCCAAGGGTCACCGGGGCAAGCTCAAGAACTCGGGACGCTCTCCAGAAATCTGCGGCGGAGGGAGGACTCTTGCGGAGTTGTTCAACTCCGCAAGTCTTCTCAGCCCGGCCGCATACAGGGGGTGGCGGGCGATCATTCCACAGGTATTGAGGTCTGCGACTATCCTCCCGCAGCTTCCCCCACACACGTGGTGAATGGCCTGGTGTCCGAAGCGGGGCACGCCCGGGCGGGCCGAGCGTGGCAGGGCGGCCACGTCCCAAAGAACGCCAACTCGCGCTGCGCGCGCTGGGCTTTATTGGTGGCATTCATTGGCGGGCTTGATCGGGGCCGGGGGGCGGCCTATAATTCGCTCGGATAGGTCGGATACGTCGGACGGGTCGGACGAAGGTGTCGGCAGGAAGGATGTCGGATGGTGCGAAGGCTTCCGCCTGTGCTGATTCCGCTGGGGGTGCTCGCCGCGGCGTGCGTGGTGGCGATGGCGCTGCCGTTCCGGATGATCGAGCCGGACGACGACGATTTCTTCTACGGGATGCATGCCTTTGCCCGTGGGAAGGTGGTGATGACGTTCGAGGAGGTGCAGGAGCTGGGGGAGATTCCGCTGCCCGACACCCAGAAGGTGATCGGGCCGTTCTCGCAGGAGGCGCCCGGCCGTCCCTTCGCCATGGGCGTCCGCTCCCCGAAGGGGGTCATCCGCGAGCGCTCGCCAGGGCACTACGCGCTGCTGGCGGCGTTCCACAAGGTGGGGCTGGACCGCTGGGCGAATGTGTTCCTGGCCTTCGGCGTGGTCGGCTTCGTCTACTGGTTCGTGCGCCGGCAACTCGAGGAGCCAGGCGAGACGGCCGTGCTCGCCTCGCTGCTGCTTATCGTGAACCCGGCCTTCCTAACGATGCTCTACCGCGTGTACATGAGCGACTTCGACTACTTCGCGTGGGCGACGCTGAGCCTGGGGTTGTACTTCGCGGCGCGGCGGACGCGGAGCCTGGGGCTTTGCGCCGCGGCGGGCATCTCGCTCGGGCTCAGTGTGTTCTTCCGAAACACCAACGCCATCGCGTTCCTCGCCATCGCGGCCTACGAGCTGGGGCTTTTCCTGCTCCGCTATCGGGAGCTGGCGCGGGCGCACCGGGGCGAGGGGACAGCGGAGCCGCACGAGGGGTTCGGCTGGGGGCGGGTGGCGGCCGTGGCCGCAGGCATCGCCATCGGGCTGATCCCGCTGCTGTGGTACGGCTACGCTACGACGGGGCAGCTCCTGGGCAGCGGCTACCAGTATCGCCTGGCGCGGGAGACAGGGGGCGCGCTGTCGCTGCTCGACGGGCAGCCGACGGCGAAGTACTTCGCCGTGTGGGACGCTGACGCGATCTTCTCGCTGCGGCATCTGTTCCTGGGCGAGGATCGGGGTTTCATGTCGCAGGGCTATACGTTGACGGTGGGGCTCACGCGGCTGTTCGCGGGCTACCCGATTCTGCTGTTGGCGCCGGCGGGGCTGGCGCTGATGGAGCGGCGGCGGCTTCGGCCCGCCCTCTTCCTTGGCCTATGGCTTGGGCTGTTCCTGGGCATCTACCTGTGCTACCGGACGATTCGGGCCGACAGCTTTCAGTTCATGAGCCGCAAGCTTTCGCCGATGCTGGCCCCGCTGGCGATTGGGGCGGCGGCGCTGCTGATGCGGCTGCGGCGTACGGCCCGCTACGCCACGCTGGCAGCCGTGGCCACGGTGAGCCTGGGCGTGACGGGGGAGTTCTTCGTGCAGTTCCTGGGCGAGCGCGGCGGGATGGGGCCTGGCCCGCGGCCGGGCATCGGGCGGCCCATCGGCCCGATGCCGAAGGGCGAGCCCCTCAGGCCAATGCCCAAGGGGGAGGAGCCTTTCGGCCCCAAAATGAAGGAGGACTTCCCCGGCTTCGGGCCGAAGGCCAAGGGCGACCCTCGGCAGCTCGTGGAGCGCCTGCACGCGCTGATGCGGGAGGCCGAGGGCCGAGGGATTGACGTGTCGAAGGCGAAGGAACTCGACGAGGCGTCGCTCGTGGCCGCGCAGCGGGGCGATTGGCAGGAGAACCGACGGCTGCTCGAGGAAGCCTTGCGCCTGGTCGAGCAGGCGCTACGGCAGCGAGGGGGGCCTCTGCCCAGCCGCAAGGGCACGCGAGGAGGCGAGCTGTGAGGCTCTGGAACTGGAAGTTCGCCCTCTCGCTCCTCGTCGTGGTGGTGTTCCTGGTGGACGCTTTCTGGCGCGGCCCGGACCCCGTGACGGGGCACGCGCGGCACGCGGTGCCGTATGCGGATTCGGGGATCGCCTCGTTTGCGTTCCTCCTGGGCCTTCTCTACCTGGTGTCGCACGGCTGGCAGTGCATGATGTCGCGGATTCGCGGACAGGAGCCGCCGAAGCCGCCGGAGGAGCCAAAGCGCAAGCGGCGGCGTCGGCGCTGACGGGGAAGCGCGCGCAAAACGCGCGCTCAGAGCCGCTGTGCGCAGCCAGTGGAAAACGCGTGGGTGTGGGGAGTCGGCGAAATTTTTTCTCCCGCGGTATTTGCGGAATCCTAATGCCTTTGTGGCGATGCAGCGGACCGGCGCAGAAGCCTGGCGCAGATTTGCGGTGAAACAGGGTTGACATTTCTGGCGGACTCGTTACGATGTTCGGGCACGGGGCCGCGCTGGCGGCACCATTGTGCAAAAACCACCTGCTACCTGAGAGCAGTGTTCGCGAAGGCGTTGGGTCAACTCGGAAAGTCTGGTCGTCCTCCGGGACGCTCTTCTTCATCATCGCCCTCGTAAGTCCTTCTGGCGTAATGACCTACGCAGAGGAGGCGGAGGGTTGCGCTTCCCTTGGAGAGGGGAGAACTCTGGGAGTGGTTCCGTCCGCCTTCCGAGCGAGATGCCCCGCGAATGCTGTGGGTAGGGTGTGGAAAAGCCCTTGCAGGGGAAAGGTGACGCACCCATGGCACCACAGGAGGCCTCCTGGCCTGCCATCCTACAAGAAATCCAGAGAAACATCCGTTCTCAGCAGTTCGACACCTGGTTTCGCAACATCGAGGTCGCTGACCTGTCGCCGCAGGCGCTGACCCTGCGGGTACCGAACAACTTCTACCACGAGTGGATGAAGCGCCACTACGTGGACACGATTCAGCGCGCGGTGCTAGCCGTGACCGGGAGCCGCCCCATCGTGGAGTTCGTCGTCAGGGAGACCCCTGCGCCGGTGGATGCGGCCCCAGGTGCCGTGGTCCCGCCACGGCCCGCAAGCAACCTCGCGCGGGCGGAACCCCAGCGCTACTTCCCCAGCGACTGGACGGCGCGTCTCAATAAGCAATACGTCTTCAGCAACTTTGTAGCGGGCACGTCGAACGCCGTTGCTCATGCAGCGGCGCGCGCCATTGCGGAGAACCCGGGACAAGCTTATAACCCCTTCTTCCTGCACGGCGGCGTGGGCCTTGGCAAGACACATCTCATCCAGGCAATTACTTATCACCTCCTCGAGCATCGCCCCGATCTGGACCTGTTGTACCTCTCCTGCGAAAACTTCATGAACCACTTCATCTCTGCCGTGCAGAACAACGAGCGCGAGAAGTTCCGCTCTATCTACCGGAATAAGGATGTCTTGCTGATTGATGACATCCATTTCCTGTGTAAGGGAGCGAGAGAGGTAACACAGGAGGAGTTCTTCCACACCTTCAATGCCCTGTACAATTCCGGGAAGCAGATTGTGCTCTCCAGCGATTCGCCGCCGCAAGAATTGACGAAACTTGAGGAGCGGCTCGTTTCACGCTTCAAGTGGGGCCTTGTTGCCCGCATTGATCCTCCATCGTATGAAATGCGTCTCGCGATTCTCAAGAAGAAGGCCCAACTGCGCGGTCGCGTCCTGCCCGACGAAGTTCTCCATTTCATTGCAGAGAACGTGGACACCAGTGTTCGGGATCTTGAAGGTGCTGTGATCAAAGTGGTCGCTTTCTCGTCCCTCACGAATCGCCCTGTGGACATGGAGCTTACTCGAGAGGCACTTCGTGACACCGTCGAGCGCCTCGCAGCAACAATCACAATGGACGAGATCATCAAGTGGGTGACTACCCACTTCCAGATCAAGCTCTGTGACCTCCAATCCAAGAGGCGCTCGCAGTCGATCGCGCAGCCACGCCAGATTGCCATGTACCTTGCGCGTGCCCTCACCCGCCATTCGCTAGAGGAGATCGGTGGCTATTTTGGGGGCCGCGACCACACGACTGTCATGCACGGCTGTGAGCGAGTGAGGAAGCTCATGGAATGTGACCCTTCCTTCGCCGGCACCATCGAGCACGTGACGAGCCAACTTCGCAACAAGCGGTAGCGCTCGTGTTCGCAAGGTGTGGGTTCCGTGGGCACAGCAAGGGCCTTTCATATGGAAGTTATCAACAGAACCACCCAGCATAGCACCCACCACTATCCAAGATCACGTATCCCTGGGGGTAACAAACCCTCCCTCGCACCCCACGGTCACGATGTACCCCCACAATTCAACATGGGGGGTAATCCCCTAAGCTCCTTCATCACAATCACTTCCAATCCTCACTCATCCACCTTCCAACATACCCACGCTCGTTCTTCTTACTTGCTTTTCATGTCTGATTTGGTAAACTAGGAGAAGAGTCGGGAAGTGACTCTCGCTCATCCATTCCCGTCTGGGGACACCATCTGGAGGTCAATGGCAGATGAAGATCAAGTGTCAGACTGCTCAGCTTCACACAGCGTTCCAACTGGCAGGCAGCGTGGTGCAGCAACGGCCCACGCGACCGATCCTGGCCGATGTCCTGCTGCGTGCAGAGGGAGGGCATCTCGATCTGGGGGCTACGGACCTCGAGATTGGCCTGCGTCTCGACGTGCAGGGAGCAGAGATCATTGAAGAGGGATGCCTTGCTGTGCCCCAGGCCCGCGTGGCATCAATCTTGCGCGAGACAACGGACGAGACGGTCGAGATTCGAAGCGAGGATGGGCATTGTGTGATCACTGCATCCGATAGTGAGTTCCGGCTTCCCACTGAGGTAGCCGAGGAGTTTCCCGAGTTGCCGGCCTTCGAGGAGGAAAAGGCGTACGACTTTGATCGCAAGGACTTTGTGGAAATGGTGACCAAGACCTCGTTTGCCGCGCACAAGGGAAAGCACCGGTACGCGCTGAATGGGGTACTCATTGCCATCCGTCCAAGCAAACTTGAGATGGTAGCAACCGACGGGCGCCGCCTAGCTCATATTGAGAAGAAATGCAGGAACCGGGGCGCTACCGATGAATCCGTGATAGTGCCCACAAAGGCGCTCGATGAGATCATCAAGTCACTGGTAGACGAGGATGAAAAGATCCGCCTGAACGTGGGCGAGAACCAACTCGTGGCGAAGACGCTCCGCGCTACGATATCCACTCGCCTTGTTGAGGGGCATTTCCCTCCTTACGAAAGCGTGATCCCAAAAGACCACGATAAGAAGGTGGATCTGCACAGGGAGAAGTTCCACTCTGCTGTCCGCCGCGCTGCCCTGCTCACGAGCCAGGACTCAAGCTCTATTACCCTCTCCTTTGGTAAGGATAAACTACAGGTTCGCTCTTCGGCACCGGAGACTGGTGAGGCACGGGTAGAGTTGCCGATCGAATATAGCGGTGGGGAGGTAGAGATAAGCTTCAACCCGGAGTTCCTGACCGAGTTCCTCCGCGTCCTCGAGGACGAGACGGTCCGGATGGAGTTCCGTGATTCATCGAGTGCGGGCCTCCTGCGGGCGGGGAAGGAGTTCCTGTACGTGGTGATGCCGGTCAGCCGCGAATGAAGCAGAAGGTGGGTCCTCAACGCATTGGTGAGATTCTCAGCGGCTTCCTCGACGCTGAGGGCCTGGCTGGCAGGCTCAAGTACCTCGAAGTCTACGGCGCGTGGGAGGAGATCGTTGGCCCTGGTATTCTCCCACACACACGGATTGCGGGGCTGGCACACCACAAGCTCTACGTGGACGTAGACTCCGCCACTCACTTGCACGAGCTCCGGACTTTTCATAAGAAACAGCTACTGGCCGATCTTCAGGCACGGGTTCCGGGGATACTCATACGGGACGTCGTGTTCCGTCCTGCTGCGCCCAACGATAGGAGATAGCATGCCCGAACAGTCCGACGGCATCTATGATGCCAGCAAGATCAAGGTCCTTCGCGGGATCGAGGGCGTCCGCCGCCGCCCCGCCATGTACATTGGCGACACCAGCACCCGTGGCCTCCACCACTTGGTCGAGGAGGTCGTCGCCAACTCGATTGACGAGGCAATGGCCGGCTACTGCTCCGAGATCAACGTGCAGCTCAATATAGATGGCAGCGTGACCGTGGGCGACAATGGGCGCGGCATCCCTGTAGACATGCATCCGACCGAGCACAAGCCAGCAGTCGAGGTCATCATGACTATGCTGCACGCCGGCGGGAAGTTCGACCACGTGGCCTACAAGGTCGCCGGTGGCCTCCACGGGGTTGGTGTCACCGTGGTAAATGCCCTCAGCGAGTGGCTCACTGTCGAGGTGCGCATGAAGGGGGATGTGCACCACATGCGCTTCGAGCGCGGTGTCACCACCTCCGGGCTCAAGGTCATCGGCAAGAGCAAGGGGACTGGCACGACCGTGACCTTCAAGCCAGACCGCGAGGTCTTCTCCGACACGACATTCAATTTCGACACAATCGCCACCCGCATGCGGGAGTTGGCCTTCCTCAACCGCGGGGTGAAGATCACCCTGCGGGACGAGCGGACCGACAAGGACCGCGAGTTCTGCTACGAGGGCGGCATCGCCGCCTTTGTCAGCCACCTCAACGAGGGCAAGGACGTCCTCCATAAGGACGTGGTCTTCATCGAGAAGGAGCAGGACAACGTCGTCGTGCAGGTCGCCATGCAGTACAACGACGGCTACAACGAGAACGTCTTCTCCTTCGCGAACAATGTGAATACCATCGAGGGAGGTACCCATCTCTATGGCTTCCGCTCCGCCCTCACCCGCACGGTCAATGCCTACGCGAAGAACCACGGCCTTCTGAAGAACGACAACGCGCCCCAGGGCGAGGACGTCCGTGAGGGCCTCACCGCCGTCATCAGCATCAAGGTCCCAGAACCCCAGTTCGAGGGCCAGACCAAGACCAAGCTTGGCAACCGGGAGGTCCAGGGCATCGTCGAGGCCGTGGTGAACGAGACCCTGAGCACCTACCTCGAGGAGAACCCGAAGAGCGCGCGAGCGGTCGTGGACAAGGCTTTGCTCGCCCTCGAGGCCCGCGAGAGCGCTCGGAAGGCCCGCGACCTCACGCGGCGCAAGAGCGCCCTCTCCAGCGGCAGCCTCCCCACCAAGCTCGCCGACTGCTCGAGCCGCGACACAGAGTCCACCGAGCTCTTCATCGTCGAGGGCCAGAGCGCCGGCGGCAACGCCAAGCAGTGCCGGGACGCCATGTTCCAGGCCATCCTCCCCCTCCAGGGGAAAATCCTCAACGTCGAGAAGGCCCGCGTCGCCAAGATGCTCAGTCACGCCGAAATCCAGACCCTCATCCTCGCCCTCGGCACAGGCATCGGCGCCGAGGAGTTCGACGTCGCCAAGCGCCGCTACGGCAAGATCATCATCATGACCGATGCCGACGTGGACGGCGCGCACATCCGCACCCTCCTCCTCACCTTCTTCTTCCGCCACATGCAGGACCTCATCAAGCAGGGCTACGTCTACCTCGCACAGCCTCCCCTCTACCGCGTCCGCCGCAAGAACCGCGAGCAGTACTACCTCAACGACGAGGACTTCCGCTCCGCCCTCATCGAGCTGGGCCTCGACGGCACCACCCTCGTCGTCCTCGCCCATGACCACCGCATCAGCGGCAACGCCCTCCGCGCCCTCGTCCAGCTCCTCCGCGAGCTGGAGGACCACGAGCGCTCGCTCCGCAAGCACGGCGTCGGCCTCCGCACCTTCCTCGACCACCGCCAGCCCGACACCGGCAAGGTCCCCCTCTTCCGCGTCCACGCCGCCGGCGGCGAGCACTTCTTCGCCCACTCCGAGGAAGAGGCCCGCCTCATCGCCGCCCGCCTCGGCGCCGAACGCGAGAACGGCGAGACCGAGGAAGGCGACGCGGCCGCCAACGGCGGCGTCACCGTGACCGAAATCCACGAGGCCCGCGACATCGAGAAGACCCTCGCCAAGCTCGAAGAAAACGGCTTCCCCGCCGCCGACTACTACCCCGATCCCGACCCCGACGCCCCGGCGAAGTACCGCGTCGAGTATGAGAGCGAGGCAGTCGAACTCCACAGCATCTCCGAGATCGCCCCCGCCGTCCGCACCGTCGGCGAGAAGGGCATCCAAATCCAGCGCTACAAGGGCCTGGGCGAGATGAACCCCGACCAGCTCGGCGTCACCACCATGAGCCCCGAGAGCCGCACACTCCTCCGCGTCCGCCTCGAGGATGCCGTCGAGGCCGACAAGCTCTTCGCCCTCCTCATGGGCAACGCCGTCCAGCCCCGCCGCGAGTTCATCGAGCACCACGCCCTCGAGGCCACGAATCTGGACATCTGATCCGGCCACCATTCCCAGGAGGAACGACCGGTGGAGACCGTTGGCGTCGGCCTTGTCGGCTCGCAGTTCGTCTCGACCATCCACGCGGAATCGCTCAAGCGGGTGCCGCGGGCGCGGCTCGCCGCCGTGGCCTCGCCCACGCCAGGCCACGCCCAGGCGTTCGCCCAGACGCATGGCATCCCCCACGCGCTGACCGACTACCGCAAGATGCTCGAGATGGGCGAGGTGGACCTGGTCGTCATCGGGGCGCCGAACGACGTGCACTGCCAGATCACCTGCGACGCCGCGGTGGCAGGGAAGCACGTGGTGTGCGAGAAGCCGCTGTGCCTGAACCTGGCCGAGGCCGACCGCATGCTCGCCGCCTGCCGCAAGGCGGGCGTGAAGCTCATGTACGCCGAGGAGCTCTGCTTCACGCCCAAATACGTCCGCTTGAGAAAGCTGGCTGACGATGGCGCCCTGGGCAAGCTCACCCTCATCAAACAAAGCGAGAAGCACGACGGGCCGCACGCGCCGCACTTCTGGGACGTGGACCGCTCCGGCGGCGGAGTTGCGATGGACATGGGCTGCCACGCCATCGAGTTCTTCCGCTGGATGCTCGGCAAGCCCCGCGCCCTCGACGTCTACGCCCAGATGAGCACCCAGGTGCACACCGACAAGACCCGCGGCGACGACAACGCGCTGCTCATCGTGAACTTCGAGGGCGGCGTCACCTGCGTCGCCGAGGAGAGCTGGACCAAGCCCGGGGGCATGGACGACCGTGCCGAGGTCTACGGCTCGGAGGGCGTCGCCTACGCCAATCTCCTCCAGGGCAACGCCATCCTCGCCTACTCCGCCCGCGGCTACGACTACGCCGTCGAGAAGGCCGGGGCGACGAAGGGCTGGTCCTTCCCCATCTACGAGGAGGCCTGGAACTACGGCTTCCCGCAGGAGATGGAGCACTTCGTGAACTGCGTGGCCGATGGTCTTGAGCCGCTCGAGACGGGCGACGACGGCCGCGCCGTGCTCGAGATCATCTTCGCCGCCTATCGCTCTGCGGCCACGGGCCGCAAGGTCAAGCTCCCCTTCCGTACCCGCGCCGCCAAGCCCTACGACCTGTGGCGGGGCGGGCAAGGCCGAGAAGGGGAACGGCCATGACCGTCGAAGAACTCGACAGGCTATTGGCGCAGCGGGAGGATGAGCACCTGGAGGTCAAAGAGGCCAAGTCCAACATCGATTCGGAGGATCTACTGGACTACTGCGCCGCGATGGCGAACGAGGGCGGCGGCAGGATTGTCCTCGGGGTGACGAACAGGCGGCCCAGGACAGTGGTCGGGACATCGCTCTTCCAGGGCGATGGGCTCGAGCGGAAGAAACACGACATCCTGACCCGGCTCCGGCTGCGGGTTGACATGCACGAGGTCCAGCACCCGGGGGGCAGGGTTATCGTCCTGGATGTTCCCCCACATCCTCCCGGGACGCCAGTCGAGCGCCCCGGAGGGCGTTATCTCATGCGCTCCGGCGAGAGCCTTGTCGGGATGTCCCCCGATATGCTCCGGCGCATCTTCTCGGAAGTGGCGACCGAGGACTTCTCCGCGGAGGACTTCTCCGCGGAGGTCTGCTGCCGCGCGTCCTTTGTGGATCTCGACGCTCACGCCGTGGCCGTTTTCCGCGAACGATGGGCACGGAAGACGGGGAGTGAGCGCATTCTCGGCTTGTCGGATGAGCAACTCCTGCGCGACGCAGAACTCCTCCAACCAGATGGACTTACGTATGCCGCGTTGATTCTCCTCGGCGCGCGAGAAGCCTTGGGCCGGCTCAATCTGGCGCACGCCGAGGTCATCTTCGAGTACCGAAGCAGCGAGGCCGCAGGGCCGGCTCAGGACCGCAAGGAGTACCGGGCCGGCTTCCTGGGCTTTCACGACGACCTCTGGAACACCATCAACCTCCGCAACGACAAGCAGCACTACCAGGAGGGCCTGTTCGTCTGGGACATCCCGACCTTCAGCGAACCCGTCGTCCGGGAGGCCATTCTCAATGCGGTCAGCCATAGAGACTACCGGGACCCAGGCTCCGTCTTCGTGCGCCAGTATGCCCGCAAGCTTGAGGTAATGAGTCCTGGCGGCTTCCCTCGGGGGATAACGCCGGAAAACGTGCTCTGGACAACCCCGAGGCCCCGCAACCGCCGGATAGCCGACACACTGGAGCGCTGCGGCCTAGTGGAACGCGCCGGCCAAGGCGTCCGGCTGATGTTCGAGACGAGCATCCGCCAGAGCAAGCCCAGCCCCGACTTCTCCGGCTCTGGCGATTACCAAGTGGCGGTTCGTCTATCGGGCGAGGTCCAGGACACGAACTTCGTCCGCTTTCTTGAGAAGGTTGGCAAGGAGCGAGGGGCATCCTTCTCGACGCAGGACCTCCTCCTGCTGGATCTTGTGAACCGGGGCGCCCCAGTGCCCCAGGAACTCAGAGCGCGAGTGCACGCCTTGGTTGACGAGGGTGTGCTGGAGCGCATCGGCCGTGGTAGGGGGATTCGCCTCACGCTCTCGAGGAAGTTCTACCACTTCGCGGGTAAGAAGGGCGCTTACACCCGCTTGCGGGGGCTTGACCGCGAGACGAGCAAAGCGCTGCTTCTTCGGCACCTTGAGGATAACCGTGAGCAAGGCAGCCCCCTGAGCGAGCTCAACCAAGTGCTTCCCGGCCTCTCAGTGCTCGACGTTCAGAACCTGCTTCGGGAACTCAAGGTGGAGCGGCGCGCACACTGTGTGGGTCGCACCAAGCGGGGCCTCTGGCTCCCCGGAGCCGGCCCATGATGATTGCGCCGGAGCTTGCACAATTGCGTAGTGTCGGCGGAGTCCCTTGGGGAGAGCTGCCGTATCACCTTGGTAACACAAGACTTGTGGTTCGCCGCCGATTACGTACAATGAATTGCGTCTACGCAATCGCCCAATCTGAGGAGACTGGAGGCATGGACTGATGATGACCGGCAAGCGCGTGATGGTCGTCGGCGGCACGGGGAAGATTGGGAAGCATCTGGTGCCGGAGCTCGTGGCGATGGGCAACGAGGTGCATGCCATCGCCCGCTTCGGGAAGCCGGGGCAGCGCGAGCGCCTCGAAGGGCTTGGCGTCCGCTGCTTCGCGACCGACGTGACCTGCCCCGCCGCCTTCCACGGCGTCCCGAATGACTACGACGTGGTGTTCCACGAGGCGGCGCTCAAGTTCGGCTCCGAGGCCGACGCCGATGCGACGGTGGAGATAAACGTCCGCGCCGTCGGCCGCGCGATGGAGCACTTCGCGGGCACCCGCGCCTTCCTCTTCGCCTCGAGCGGCAACGTCTACGCCGACGCCGCCGAGCCGGCCACCGAGGCTGTGCCACCCCGGCCGCCCAGCTTCTACGCCATGACCCGCCTCGGCGGCGAGTGGATGGTGGACTACTTCAGCCGCCGCAACCAGACCCCAGCCGTCCTCCAGCGCATCTTCTACGGCTACCACGAGGAGTTCGGCGTGCCCACCGACATCGCCCGCCAGGTGCGCGACGGCGAGCCGGTGGACATCACGACCGAGCGCGTCAACGCCATCTGGCTCGACGACCTGCTGGACGCGATGATCGCGTCGTGGGCAGTGGCGAGCGTGCCGCCGAAGGTGCTCAACCTCACCAGCCCCGAAACCTACTCCGTGCGAGCCATCGCCGAGCGCCTCGGCGAGCTGATGGGCAGGAAGTCCGTGTTCAAGGGCACGCCCAAGGGCACGAGCCTCCTCGGCGACGCCAGCGAAATGGTCCGCCTCCTCGGTGCCCCCAAGACCCCGCTCGATGAGGGCCTCCGCCGCCTCGCCCGCTCCGTCATGGCCCGCGAGCACCCCCTCGACCACCCGACCCAATGGGAGAAGCGCGACGGCTTCGGCAAGTAGGGCGTGCACACCTGCACGCGGAAGAGGCCCCGGGCCCCGAACTTGCGCCCCTGCGCGACCCCAGGGGGGGAGTTCGGGGCCGGGAGCAGGCAGAAAAGGAGGACGTCCCCTCTTCTGCTTATGCGCGCCTGATTCCCCCGCTCCGCGGGCAGGCAAAGCGGTGACTGCGTCACCGCACTCCATACTCACCCCCTCCGTGCGAAGCGGCAGGGATATGGAGTGCGGCATCGCAGATGGCGCTGTGGTTCCCCGCGGGGCGGCGAGAGCGGCACTGCGCCCCGAAGGCGCGAACCAGGGCCGCCGCGCCTTGACTGCCCCGCAGGGGTCGGGTATAGTGTGCTCAGCAGCCGCAATGGGATGAGGGGAAGGCCAATGGAACGACAGGCCCTCAGCACAGCCATTCCGAGCGGAGCCTTGCGAAGTCGAGGAGTCTAGCTTACCCTGATGCCTAAGAGAGATGCCTCGACTTCGCTCGGCATGACGACCCCACGTAACCGCCCGCAGCAGGAGAACACGTGATGAAGCGATGGACAGCGGCGATCGGGGCGACAGTGCTTGCTCTGGGCCTGACGGGCTGCCCGCCCTTCGGGGCGCGGCGGGAGGCGGTGATGGCCTACGTGGTCCATCTGGCCCAGACGCCGTTCGAGAAGCTGGCCGACGAGTTCACACGGGAGACGGGCATCCGCGTGGACGCCGCCTATGCCTGCCGCCGGTCGCTTCACTAGG
>VGYV01000041.1 GCA_016872855.1 Planctomycetota bacterium | reverse complement strand
CAGATGGCAGACGGCAGAAGGCAGACGGCAGACGGCAAAAGGCAGAAGGCAGAGGGCAGAGGGGAGACGGCAGAAGGCAGACGGCAGACGGCAGAAGGCAGAAGGCAGAGGGCAGAGGGGAGACGGCGGAAGGCAGAAGGCAGAGGGCAAAAGGCAAAAGGCAGAAGGCAAAAGGCAGAAGGGCTGAGGGCAGAGGGAAGTAGGCAGTGGACAGAGGATGGTGGGTGGGGCGCCCCCCCGGCCCCCAGGTGGGGCGCGTGGCGCACTGTTGAGCCACTTTGAGCCACTTTGGGCTGGGCCGCCCCGCACGGGCGAGAACGGCTAGATGGCGATTGAGCGACTTTGAGCCACTTTGAGCCACTTTGGCGCCAGGGTGGGGCAGGCATCCTGCCTGCCGAAGCGGGCATTGCAGGCTGGAAGCCTGCACCACGGGGGGCGGAGCGGCCCTTGACGTTCGTGGGCGGAAAGGGGAGAATGGTGGCGGCGAGGGAGGGGATAGGAGGCCGGGAGCCATGCTGACAGATAACGTGCTGGACCTGATCGGGAACACGCCGCTGCTTCGGTTGAAGGGGGAGCGGGTGTTTGCGAAGGCGGAGTACCTGAATCCGGGAGGGAGCATCAAGGACCGCGTGGCGCGGGCGATGATCGAGGGTGCAGAGCGTGACGGGCGGCTGAAGCGCGACTCGATCATCGTGGAGCCGACGTCGGGGAACACGGGGATCGGGGTGGCGCTGGTGGGGCGGCTCAAGGGCTACGCGGTGCGTATCGTGATGCCGGAGGGGATGAGCGAGGAGCGGAAGAAGCTGATTCGGGCGCTGGGGGCGGAGCTGGTGCTGACGCCTGACGCGGAGAGCATCGGGGGCGCGGTGAGGCGGGTGCGGGAGATGGCCGCCGAGGACCCGCGGGTGTTCGTCCCGCAGCAGTTTGAGAACCCCGATAACCCGCGGTGCCACTACGAGGAGACGGCGACGGAGCTTTGGCGGCAGATGACGGGCGACATCGCGTGCTTCGTGGCGGGGGTGGGCAGCGGGGGGACGCTTCAGGGGGTGGGGAAGTTCCTGCGCGAGCGCAAGCGGGGCGTGCGCATCGTGGCGGTGGAGCCGAAGAACGTCTCGGCCCTCCTCGGGCACGAGCCTGGGCTGCACCAGATCCAGGGCATAGGCGACGGCTTCATCCCAGCGATCCTGGACGTGAAGCTGATAGACGAGGTGGTGCAGGTTAGCGACGAGGATGCGATCCAGACGACGCGGGAGCTGGGGCGGAACTTCGGCCTCCTGGTCGGCATCTCGTCGGGGGCCAACGTGTGGGCGGCTCGCCAGCTCGCCCGGCGGGTGAGGGGCAACGTCGCCACCGTGCTGCCCGACCGCGCCGAGCGCTACTTCAGCACCGCCCTGCTGTGAGCGCGCCGCTTGTGGCCAGGAGCGCCACTGGCGATGTTGCGGAAGACGGCGTAGGGGCCGGTGAGGTACTCCTCCTCGGAGAGAAAGAAGGGCATGAGGACGCAGTTCTCGCGGAGCGAGAGCTCGCAGATGAGCTCGCTCACGCGGCAGCTCTCCTGGCAGCGATTCACGGGGCCTTCGAGCACGACCGCCACATCAATATCGGAGTCCTCCCCCCGTGCCTCGCCGCGGGCGTGGGAGCCGAAGAGGTAGACGCCCTTGAGCCGGCCGCCGTAGAGGGCGCCAAGCCGCTCGCGGAATTCGTGGACGAGTTGCAGGACCTCTGCGTGGGTCTTGGGCACGGGCGAAGTCCCAATGGGACGTAAGGGACCAAAGGGACACAAGGGACCAAAGGGACAGATCGGATTCGGAATCACGCGTCACGCGTCACGCGTCATGGGCACGCATCACGTCTCACGCATCACACGGCAAATGGTAGATCAGGCGTCCATTCGCCCGTGGTGTTCGCCGCGGTGTAGGTGCGGAAGCCGAGGTAGTTGCCGAAGGCTTCCCAGAGGATGTTGCCAACGTGGGCACGGTTCATGCCGACGTGGTGGGGGAAGTGGCGAACCAGGACGTTGCGGTAGAAGCGCTGGAAGTTGGGGATGCGAACCCAACCATACGCTCCAAATGTGACCGCGGCGTTGGGCTCGACGACGCCCTGGGCCAACGCGACCTTGAACGCGCCCGCGTTGTCCTGCGTGGCACGGCAGAGGGTGACGGGGCCGTCGTCCATGACGAACTCGACGACGCCCATCGCCTTGTCGCGTCCGACGGTGCCGGCGATGATTTCGTGGCAGGCCATCGTGCGCGGGGTCTTGGCCCACGAGTGGGGGAAGACGCCGCAGTGCCAGCAGTTGACCAGCTCGGGGTCCTCGTTGTGGAGGTTATTCCAGTCGGCCAGGCAGCTCGGCCCGCCGCTGGCGAGCATGAGGGCGTGCATCGAGAGGAGGCCCATGATGTCCGCCTCACAGGCACAGGGCGTGCCCCTGTCGTCGAGGCGGCCCATCGTGCCGCAGGTGCAGATGCCGAGGTTTTGCTGAATCGAGGTCCAGCACTGGACGGCCAAGCCGTCGAGCTTGCGGTCGGCGATGAACTTCTTGAGAACCAGCTCCAGCTTGGCGATCTTGGCCAGAATGTCGTCGGCGACGGCCGAGGTGTCAATGGTCTTCTTCATGTCGGCGACGACCCGCTTGACGGCGGCATCGGTCTTCATGGCGCCGATTGCGCCGATGACCTCGGAGAGGTCGAGGGTGACGCAGGTGGGGCCGAGGGTCTGGAGGGCCTTTTCGTTGTAGCGACAGGTCCAGAAGGCGTCGGGGCGTGCGCCCACCTGGCCGTAGCGTGCGGAGCGGATGCCGCCGACGACTCGGCAGACGGCGGCGAAGCGGGCGGCGGTGCCGCGGAAGCTCTCGTCCGTGGGGAAGCAGATGGGCGCCTCGGGCACGGAGTAGGGCAGCTCGAGCTGTCGGAGCGCCTCGCCGATGCTCAGGAGGCCGCAGAAGCTGTCGCGCCGCTCGATCTCGCGGCTGAGCACGGCCTCTTCCTGGCAGCCAACGATGAGGACTGGGACGTGGAGGCCGGATTCCTTGAGTGTGATGGCGACGCCCTGCTCGTCGCCGAAGTTGACGGCGGAGACCACGATGCCGTCGGGCTGTGCCTCGCGGAACATGCGGCCAACCTTGATTGCCTCATCGAGCGACTCGACGCAGCCGACCTTGGTGTCGGCGGGTGTGGGGACGACGACCTCGACGCCAGCGGCCTTGAGGACCTTGATGGTCTCGCCGCGCATCTTGGCGGCCAACTTGTCCGAGAAGAAGCCGCGATTGGCCGGGATGAAGCCCAGCTTGACCTTGCGCAACTTGACCATGGCCGGCGACCTCCAATCCAGGGTTGGGTGAGCGACACGCTGGTATCATAGCCGAACGTGGCGTCAACTGCAAGAGGAGAGCCGCGACTTGAAGCATCGGGCGGCAGTGTGTATAGTTGGCAGCGGCGATGGGAGCTGTTGGAGAGTGAGCCGGTGAGATGCAGACCGCGCGTTGCGATGGCGTTGCTTGCGTTGCTGGCGGCGGGCGGCTGCTCGTCGGAGTCGGCGGGGCGTGCGGAGGGGGCGTGGGGGAAGGCCGAGGGGGGCTTCCAGGCGATGCTCTACGCGCCGCGCGGCCGGGTGCGGCTGGGCGAGACGGTCGAGCTGCGGGTGAGGGTGCGGAACGCGACGGGCGAGGTGGGCGACCTGGCCTCTGGGCACGACCTGCGGCTGAAGGTCTGGCGCGGCGACAAGAGCGCGGGCGACGATGTGGACTACGTGGGCCTGGCCACGGAGGGAATCCAGTTGGCGCCGGGGGAGGAACGGGACTTTCCGCTCCGGCAATACGCCACGGACGGCGCTGGGGCGGCCCTGTGCAAGGGGCAGGGGCTCTATCGGTTCAGGGGGACGCTGGGGAAGATGGAGCTGCCGCCCATCGAGGTCAGTGTTGAATAGCAGGGGGTTCTTGCGTGCTCCCCATTGCGGCATCGAAGCTGTTGATTGTGGACGGCGTGGAGGACGCCCCGCGGATGCGCGCCCGCGCCGAGCGGCTGCGGCCTGGCGTGGTGACCGACGACGTGCGGCGGGTGGGCGACGCGGAGCTGGCGGCCATCGTGAAGGCCGAGCTGGCCGGCCTGCCCCACCACGGCATGCGGGGCGACTTCAAGCCCGCGGTCATCTTCAACCGCTTCCGCTTCGACGACGGCGAGGCCGAGCGGAAGCGCCGCGCCGAGGCGTTCCCAGAGTTGAGCCGCCACAAGTTCGACGGCTACGGCGGCTTCGACTGGCGCGACAGCGGCTCGCGGAAGTACCGCGAGACGACCGGCCTCGTGTGCCAGCCCGCCTGGCAGCTCCACACCATCGTCGGCTGCCACTTCCGATGCGCCTACTGCTCCCTCGGCTGGTCGCTCAACGTGATGATGAACATGGAAGACTTCGTCGAACGGCTCGACGGCTGGATCGAACAGTGCCCGGTGCAAACGCTCTTCCAGTACGACAACTTCACCGATACCGTGTGCTTCGAGCCGGAGCACGGCGGCTCGAAGCTGCTCATTGACTACTTCGCCCGCAAGCCCGGCCGCGCGCTGGAGCTCTACGTAGGCAAGAGCGGCCACGTGGACTGGATGCTCGACTATGACCACCGTGGCCACACCGTGTGCTGCTGGAGCGTGAGCGCGGCGACGCAGAGCCGCCAGTTCGAGCACCGCTCCGCCCCGATGGAGGACCGCATCGAGTCCATGCGAAAGTGCCAGCAGGCCGGCTACGCCGTCCGCGTCCGATTCTCCCCCATCATCCCGGTCCGCAACTGGGAGGCGGAGAACCGCGAGATGATTCGCCTGCTGTTCTCGCGGGTCAAGCCCGACGTGGTGACGATGGAGCCGATTCGCTTCCTCACCCACGACGCGATGGGGAAGTGCTTCGACCTGTCGCTCCTCGACGACGGGTTTGTCGCTGCGCTCAAGGTGTTCCAGGGCCAGCCCTTCGCCCAGGGCTGCGAGGTGCCCGACGAGTGGCGGAAGCGGGTCTACCGCCTCTTCTTCGACGGGTTGGAGGCCGCCGGCTGCGACGCCCCCGTTGCCTTCTGCCGCGAGAAGCGGACGCTTTGGGAGCATTTCGCCGCCGACTTCGCGCGGTATGGGCAGCACCCCGACGCCTATATCTGCAACTGCGGCCCCTACGCCGCCCCGGCGACGGCGGCACTCATCGGGGGCTGATTCTTGTCCCTTGAGTCCCTTTGGTCCCTTTCGTCCCTTATGTCCCTTCTTCTCTTCGCCCCGAGACGCGTGACTCGTGACGCGTGACCAGGAAAGGAGATTGCCATGAGGGGGTTCCATGCGATTCTCTGGGCGGCGGCTCTGATCGTCGCGAGGGGCGATGCCCTGGCCGACTGGCAGGTGTGGACCATCTCCGATACGCGCCGCGTGCTGCGCGATGAGGCGCCCGGCAAGACGATTGAGGTCAAGCTCGCCGCCGCGCGGAACGAGACTGTGAGCTTCCAGATCCTCATGCGCTCCGACCAGCCGATCAAGGGCATCACCGTCGAGCCCGGCGACCTCAAGGGGCCGAACGGCGCCTTGATCGCGGCGAAGGACGCGCGCCTCTACCGCCAGCACCAGCTCGAACTCAAGGAAGCCACGTATCGCAACGACGCCTTCAAGCCAGGCTGGTATCCCGACCCGCTCATCCCATTCTGCCATCCCGTCACGGGCGAGCCGCTCAAGGGTGCGCGCTTCACCGCCGTGCCCTTCGACCTGCCGGCCAACGAGACGCACGGCTTCTGGGTGGACATCCCGGTGCCCGCCAAGGCGCCGCCCGGCCAATATCGCGGCATGTATAACGTGACCGCCGAGGGGCAGAAGCCCGTCGAGATTCCCGTGGCGCTGCACGTTTGGGACTTCGAGCTGCCGCGTGTCTCGACGCTGGTCACTGCGTTCGGCTCGCCGGCGGGCCGAATGCGCGACTACTACCGCCGGCGCGCCAAGGAAGGCAAGGACAAGGAGCCAGAGGACTGGGCGGCTGTTGAAACCCAGTGCGCGGCCATGCTCTCCGAGCACCGCTTCAATGCCACACCCACAGGCGCCCTGGCGCCCGTCGCCAAGCCCGACGGCTCGTTCGAGATCTCCTCCGAGCAGATCACAGGCTTCGGGGGGTTGCGGCGTTTTGTTGACCACTGCCACGTCAATGCCATCTGCACCCCACACCCGTCCTCCAGTGGCGTGAAGGACCCCGAGGCCGAGAAGCCGCGTCTCCACGCCTGGCTCAAGGCCTGGGACAGGGCGGCCGCCGAGCTCGACCGCCCCGTGCTCTTCTACACCTACCTCAAGGACGAGCCGAACAAGGAGGAGGAATACCGCTACGTCCAGAAATGGGGCAAAGCCGTTCGCGAGGCCAAGAGCGTCGTCAAGGTCATGGTCGTCGAGCAAACCAAGACCTCGGATGAGAAGTGGGGCGACCTTTACGGCGCGGTGGACATCTGGTGCCCGCTCTTCTCCCTCCACGACCCCGAGACGGCGGCCAAGCGCCAGGCCCTCGGCGAGCAGGTCTGGACCTACACCGCCCTCTGCCAGCTCAAGCCCACCCCCTGGTGGCACATTGACTTCCCGCTCCTCCACTACCGCGTCCACGCCTGGATGGCCTGGCGCTACCGCATGACCGGCCTCCTCTACTGGGGCGGAATGTCCTTCTGGAACCAGGTCGAAGACCCGTGGACCGACCCGAAGACCCTGGACCGCCGCAAGGACGGCAAGGGGCCGATGTGGAACGGCGAGGGCACGATCGTCTATCCCGGGCGCGCCGTCGGCTACGACGGCATCGTGCCCAGCCTGCGGCTCAAGGCCCTCCGCGATTCCATCGAGGACTACGAGTACTTCGCCATCGCGGAGCGGGCGGGCCTCGCCGACAAGGCGCAGGACATCGTCCTCTCCGTCACCAAGAGCTTCTTCGACTGGGACAAGGACCCCGCGGCCTACGACAAGGCCAGAGCCGAGCTCGCCAAGCTCATACTGAGCGCCAAGCGATGAGCTCCTATCGTCCTCGTCCTCGTCGTCGTCGAATCCTCTCGATTCAGGAAGGGCATCGATGTTGCAGCGTTGCCTGTTGAAGGACTCCGACATCGAGCGGCTCGCTGACGCCGTCCTCGCTGTCCTCGAGCGCGTCGGCATCCTCTGTCAGAACGACGAGCTTCTTCGGGCACTCGATGCGGCGGGGGCGAAGGTTGACTTCGCCACCCAGCGCGTCCACTTCCCGAAGAAGATGCAGTTCGACTTCGTCGAGCAGCTCCGAAGCGATGTAGGGCGTGCATACCTGCACGCGGAACGACCGTGGATCGAGGACGAGGACGACAGGGGCTTCGCCCGTATCGGCATGCCCGACCTTGAGACCCAGGTTGCCCAATTCGTCCTCGACCCCGACACTGGCGAGCGGCGAAGCGGGAACAAGGCGGACTTCGTCCGCCTCATCCAGCTTGGCGATGCGCTCCACCGCGAGGTCGGCGTCGGCCACTGCCTCCTCCTCACCGACGTGCCGCCCCTCGTCGAGCCGCTCGAGGCCGCGCTCCTCCTCGCCGAGCACACGCACAGGCCCCACGCCGCATTCGCCTGGAACGTCCGCCAAATCCCCTATCTCGCCGAAATGGGCGAAGTCCTGGGCTACCCCAACTGGTTCAACTACGGCGCCATCTGCTTCGCCCACCCGCTCCGCTTCGACCGCGACGTGGCCGACCGCTTCGTCCACAAGGTCAAGGCCGGCTCGCCCACGGGCCTTACGGCGATGCCCGTCGCCGGCGTCACGGCGCCCGTGACCCTCGCGGGCTTCGTCGCCGTGGCTGCCGCCGAGCACCTCGCCACCTGGATCGCCGCGCGGGCGCTCAACCCAGCCGTCCGCCTCGGCGGCTCCATGTGGGGCGGCACGGTGGACATGCGCGGCAGTGGCACGAGCTACTGCTCCTTCGACGCCATGCTCTACTCGTTCGCGACGGTCGAGTTCCTGCGCCGCTGGTGCGGCATTGACGTGCCCGTGGGCGGCGGCGAGTATTGCGACGCCAAGGCCCCCGGCCTCTACGCCGCACTCGAGAAAGCCTACAAGGCCATGACCATCGCCGCCTTCAGCGGCCGCCACCCCGGCATCGGCTCGGGCCTGCTCGACGAAGGCAAGATCCTGTCGCCGGTCCAGCTCCTCATCGAGCGCGACTTCACGCTTGGCGCCCGCCACTTCGCCCGCGCGGTCGAGCCCACGCCCGAACTCCTCGCCCTCGACGAAATCGCCGAGGTGGGTCTTGGCCTCGACACGAGCCACCTCGGCACCGACCACACCCTCAGCCACTTCCGGTCCTCCCTCTGGCTCCCCCAACTCCTCCGCCGCGCCGGCTGGGCTGGCACCGACTACGAGAAGGAGATTCTTGCCAAGGCCCGAGCCAAGGTGACGGAGATTGCAGCCTCCTACGCCAAGCCAAGCGTTGACCCCGACAAGCTGGCGGCCCTCCGCGCCATCGTCACACGCGCGCGGAAGGAGTTCTTGGCACGCTGACCTCCTGCCCGTTCGCCCATTCTCGGCCATCTCCGCCGCCCGATAGTGGGGGAACCCGCCCCTCCCGCACGGTTGACCCACTATGGGCGCTTTGGCCAATAACGCCGTTTTGCGGCCTTCCCCTCCATTGTGGGGCATCCCGCCACTACTGATCTGCCCCACAATGGGCGGAGCCAGGCCCCGTTTCACACCGCGGACGCTTTGCCACTTGATCCGTGGCCGTGGCCGCCCTAGAATGCCGCCGTGATGTGGGCAGCGACTGGGTCCCCAATCAGGTGGTTGTGGCGTGAAGTACGTGTTCGCGGGCGCTCTGGCGGTGCTGGCGGCTCTCTCAGTCGTCGCGTGGGCGGTCCGGCCCAGGGCGGCCGGGGCAGGGAAGACGCCGCTGGTGTGGGTGAGCGACGATAATCCCGCGCGCCGCGAGCAGATCGAGCTGTTCAACCTGCTGCTCCACGCAGGGGACGTGGATTGGCCGGGCTTCTCGAAGAAGCTTCACGCGGAGGCCGTGGCCGACAGGCCGTGCCCCTCCCGCCAGCTCTGGGGGCTGCTGCCGCCCGCGGCGCGCGAAGCTGTCCGGGACGCCGCGCAGGGGCAGCCGCTCGACGCCGGGCGTCAGCGGCAGGCGCTCCAGGCCCTCAACGACGTGCTGGCGCGGCGCGACTTCTACTGGGAGGCCGACTTCCCGGGGGTGACGCTCGAGGCCGACGAGGAGACGACCCTGATGGACGAAGGAGCGCTCCCCTCCGCTCTCGCGGTGCGGGCCGTCAACGTGCGGCTCCTCGAGCAGAGCTATCCCGGCCTCGTGGCCCGAAGGCTCCACCTCCGCCTTGACCCCTCCAACGTCGGGATGCAGAAGGTCATCGTCCAGTGCATCGGCGGGGTCGGCCCCGACCTGTTCGATTGCTACGACGGCTTCCAGCTCTCGGCCTACGCGAAGAGCGGCATCGCGGTGGAGGTGACGGACGAACTGGCGGCGGCCGGCGTGAACGTCGAGAAGGACTGCTGGGCCGCCGCACACCCAAACTGCATCTACGAGGGCCGCACCTACGGCTTCCCCACCAACGCCTCGGTGAACGCCATCTGGCTCAACAAGGACATCTTCGACCGCCACGGCATCGCGTATCCGAAGGGGCCGTGGACGTGGGACGAGTTCATCCCCCTCGCGCAGCGGCTCACGGTGAAGGGCGCGGACGGCCGCATCAAGCACTTCGGGCTGATGATGGACTGGTGGAACTGGCGCCACTTCTGCCTCCAATGGGGCGGGCGCGTCTACACGCCCGACGGCACCCGCTGCGTGCTGGACAGCCCTGAGAACATCGCGGGCATTCAGCTCATGCGCGACCTGGTCTACAAGTACCACGTGGCGCCCAGCCCGGTGGAGGAGGCGGCCATCGCCACGGCAGGCGGCTGGGGCTCGGGCACGATCAGCTTCTTCGGGGGCGGCAAGGCGGCGATGGCCCTGGGCGGCCGCTGGTGGCTCTGCACCCTTCGCAAGTACGAGGGGCTGCGCCTGGGCGCCGTCGAGTGCCCCCACGGGCCGCAGCGCACCTACCGCGGCTACGGCCGCTCCACCCTCGTCAACAAGAACGGCCCCCACCGCGACCAGGCCCTCGCCTTCCTCCGATACATGGCGGGTAAGGAGTACAACGAGCTGATCAACCACCAGGCCGACGCCCTGGCCCCCGTCATCCGCTACTGCTACACCGACCTGTATCTTCACGACCCCGATTTCCCGAACGAGGATTTCAACGCCGTCTGGCGCGACATCATGCAGTACGGCGTGCCCGACGAAGTCAGCCCGTTCGTCAACGGCAACGTGGCCGGGCGCATCATCGGCAAGCAGCTCGACATGGTGAGGAACGGCACGAAACCGCCGGCCGACGCCATGCGCAAGGCCGCCGAGCAGATCAACGAGGAGATCGCCAAGAACCTCGACCGCGACCCCGAGCTGCGCCAGCGCTTCGACGAACTGGCGGGGAAGGTGAAAGGGTCGCGGTGAGAAAGTCGAGGACGACGCTCGTCCTTATGTCATGCCGAGCGAAGTCGAGGCATCTCTCTTTCCAACGCTCAGGCGAAGAGAGATTCCTCGACTACGGTTCGCTCCGCTCGGAATGACCGGTTCTGGGTGTTTGTGGGGTGGCCTGGAGTGGTCCACAAGGCGAGCAGCGGACGGCAGCGCGATTTCTGGCCGGCGATGGGCTTCCTGATGCCCAATCTCCTCGGCTTCCTCGTCTTCACCGCAGGGCCGGTGCTGTTCTCGCTCGCCATCGCGTTCACCAACTGGGACCTCCAGCGCACCGTGCCCTTCCGCTGGATCGGCCTGCGGAACTTCGCCGAACTGTTCGGCGACCAGCAGTTCTGGCTCTACTCCCTCAACACCGTCTACTTCATGCTCGGCATGCCCTTCGCCATCGCCGGCTCGCTGTTCCTCGCCATCCTGCTGAGCCAGAAGCTGCGCGGCATCGTGGCCTACAGGACGCTCTTCTACCTGCCCACGTTCACGAGCGGCGTGGCGCTGATGATCCTGTGGAAGGCGCTCTACAACCCACACTTCGGGCCGGTGAACGCCGCGATCAACTGGGCCCTCGCACGGCTCGGGCTGGAGAACGTCAAAGCCCCCGAATGGCTCAACTCGACCGACAACCTGGCGGGGCTGGCCGCGGCCATCCTGGGCGTGCTGCTCCTCACGGTGGTCTTCCTGGCTCTCCGCGCGGCGGGGCGGGGCCGGGCGCGCGCGGCGCTGCGCGTACTCCTCTTCGCCACGGGCACGGGGTTGTTCGCCTACCTGGCGGGGGGCCTGTTCCCGTTGCCAGTCGTCGTGGCAGGCGCGCTGGTTGCCGCCGGGGCCTACGTGGCGCTGAGCTGGGTGCTGCGGCGGCAGGCATCGCGCGTGACGGTCTTCTACCTCCTCACGCTCGGGAGCGTGGTGGGGCTGATGCTGCTGCGCCCCCTCGGCTTCACGGCGGGCCTCCACGTGGAGGAGGTAAGGCTGACCTGGAGCCGTTGGGGCCTGGGCGCGCGCGACGCGCTCATCATCATGGGCATCTGGATCGCCATCGGGGGCAGCAACATGCTCCTCTACCTGGCGGCGCTGTCGAACGTGCCGCAGGAGCTGTACGAGGCCGCGGCGATTGACGGCGCGGGGCGTTGGGCCACCTTCTGGAACGTCACCTGGCCCCAGCTCGCGCCCACCACGTTTTTCATCGTGGTCATGAGCTTCATCGGCGGGCTCCAGGGCGGCTTCGAGCAGGCCCGCGTGATGACCTTTGGCGGCCCGGCCGGCACCACTACCACGCTCGTCTACCACATCTACACCAAGGCATTCGAAGAGTTCCAGATGGGCTACGCCTCGGCCATCTCGTGGGTGCTCTTCACCATCATCTTCGCCGTCACGCTCGTCAACTGGAAGTTCGGGGCGAAGGAGTTGAGCTACTGAATTGCCGATTTCCGATTTCCAATTGCCAATTGAGGGGAAGCCGAAGACGAGGCTGCACTCTTCCGCTCTTGGCTTGAAATCGGCAATCGGAAATTGGCAATCGGCAATCATCTGAGGTCGCGGATGAGCAACGTAGGACGAACGACGCCGTCATCGTGGCAGCATTGGTGGTATCGCACCGGCCGCTTCGGCGCGAGCCACGCCGTGCTCGTGCTCATCGCCGCCACCATGCTCATCCCCTTCCTCTGGATGGTCCTGGCCAGCTTCAAGCCACTCGAGGAGGTCGAGAGCCTCAACCCCTTCCCCACTAGGTTGGTGTCGGCCAAGGATGTGGCGCCTTTCGACCAGGGCGTGCTCCGGCGCATCGCCAGATATGTCCCCCGGAACTATGTCGAGGTCTTCAAGCAGATTCCCTTCGCCCGCTACTACTTCAACAGCCTCTTCGTGGCGGCCTGGGTCACGTTTCTCCAATGCCTCACCAGCTCGATGGCGGCCTACGCCTTCTCGCGGCTGCACTGGCGGGGGCGCGACCACGTCTTCCGCCTCTACCTCGCCACGCTGATGATCCCGGGCGTCGTCACGATGATCCCCAACTACACGCTCATGGTGAAGCTGGGGCTGCTCGACTCCTACGCGGGGCTGATCGTCCCTGCGTCGTTCAGCGCCTTCGGCACGTTCCTTCTCCGCCAATTCATGCTCACCATTCCGCCGTCGCTCGACGAGGCGGCGGCCATTGACGGCGCGAGCCACTGGCAGGTCTTCTGGGACGTGATTCTGCCCCTCGCCCGTTCCGGCCTCATCACGCTGGGCATCTTCACGTTCCTGGGCAACTACGGCTCCTTCTTCTGGCCGCTTATTCTGATCAAGAGCGAGCACCTGCGCACGCTGCCGATCGGCATGCTCTACTTCGACACCATGTATGGCCGCCAGACCAACCTCATCATGGCTGCGAGCGTCATGAACATCATCCCCCTGATCATCCTCTTCATCGTCAGCCAGAAGTTCATCGTCAAGGGCATCCAGCTTGGGGCCGTGAAGGGGTGAGCGCGGCGCTCTCCTTCTGCCGGTGTTGTTGACACCCGAAAGCAATGTCGCTAGACTCGTTTCTGTGAACGCAAGATGGGATACCGGGTCCCATCGGCACGAGGTCGGAGTTCCCGGTGTGGAGGGTGGTCATTGAGGGCAGCAACCCATGGCCGCTAGGGCGAGTTCACAACGGCAGCCTGAGCGGGAGCAGATAGCGATCACCGCTGTCGCGGTCTCCGGCTTCAAGTCCATCTGCGACGAGTGCGCGCTGGAAATCCGGCCACTCACAATCCTTGCCGGCGCCAACTCATCGGGCAAGTCGAGCGCGATCCAGCCTCTCCTCCTTGTCAAGCAGACCCTTGAGCAGAGCTATGACCCAGGACCGCTGCTGCTGGATGGGGATAACGTTCGCTTCACATCTGCCGACCAACTGCTCTGCCGAGTGGCCGGCAGACCGCGAGTCGATCAATTCCGTGTCACAGTCGAAGTCGGGGCCTACGGGCGGCTCTCGGTTGCATTCGGGCGCGACGACCGGGGCACCCAGCACGGTTTGGCCGTACAGGAGATGCGATCCACTTACTCTGGCAGGATGGTCGTCTTACGGCCGGGAATGAGCCACGAAGAGATAGACGCCGCGCTTCCCGGGCAACTCCACCTTATGGAGGCAGCGCTCCCTCCCGGAACGACTGGGAAGTACAGATGGGTTGTGAAGCCCAACAGGTGTTTCCTGGAGCCGGGCCTTGACATTCCCGCCGGTGCCCCCGGCTCGCACCTCTTGTTCTTCTGGGGACGTGCCCTGACATGGGAATGGCCATTCGACGAGGCGCTGAAAAGCATCATTCACGTGCCGGGGCTTCGGGTCCTCCCTGCCCGCGTCTACAGGGTCAGCGGCACCGGCCCGCTCTTTCCGGGCACATTCGAGAACTACATAGCGAGCTTGATCTACGAGTGGCAGACGCAAGCAGACGATCGGCTCCAGCAACTGGGCTCGGCGCTAAGCCGGCTTGGCCTCGCATGGAAGGTCGTTGCCCGGCGGTTGGATGATACGCGCATCGAGCTCCTTGTGCCAAGGTTGCCTCAGAGGCGGCGAGTCCATGAGGACTTGGTCAACGTGGCGGACGTCGGCCTCGGTGTTCCCCAGGTGCTTCCTGCCCTTGTAGCGCTCATTCAGGCCGCGCCCGGAGAGACAGTCTATCTGGAGGAGCCCGAAATCCACCTCCACCCGAAGGCCCAGACTGAACTCGCTAGAGTTCTGGCAGATGCGGCCAAGCGAGGGGTGAGAGTGATAGCTGAGACACATAGCTCTCTTCTGCTGCTGGGTGTGCAGACCCTCGTTGCGGAAGGTGAGCTTTCGCCGGACCTCGTGAAGCTCCACTGGTTCACGAAGGACAAGCAGGGCGCGACCAAGATAACCAGCCGCGATCTTGACAAGGCCGGGGCTTTCGGGGACTGGCCTGTGGATTTCGGCGACGTGGAGCTTGGGGCGCAGAACCGTTACCTGAATGCTGGCCGCTGACAGGGAAGGAGCGGCCATGGCGCGCAAGTTCACCCGCCGTCTGGTGGTAGATGCCTCAGCAGCTTTCCGGGCGGGCGAGAGGACAGCCGACGCGAACCGCATCCGCGACTTCCTTGTGGAAACTCGCAGGATTTGCCACCGGGTCGTCATGAGCCCTGCTATCTTAGGCGAATGGGACCAACATGCGTCACCGTTCGCCCGAGGCTGGTTGACGCTCATGCGGTCGCTCGGCAAAGAGGCGTTGGCGCCCCTAGATACGGCTGAATCTCGCTCCCTCGGATCGGCGTTTGCTGCCATGTCTCTGCCAGACAAAGCACGGGAACGGATGGCGAAGGACCTCCCACTGGTTGACGCCGCGCTGAACACAGATGGCCTCATGGTCTCGTGCGATGACGAGGCACGAGGTCTCTTTCAGGCGGCCACGCCGCAGATCAAGGGGCTTCGCCGGATTGTCTGGGTCAATCCAGCGGCGGAATCCGAAGATGCGCTTGGATGGCTCCGGGCGGGCGCCAGAGCCGACCGCAAGCGCCGCCTTTGGCGCGCATCCGCAACGCGTTAGTGACACACTTCAATCGGGGGCAATCGCGTGACGCAGACCCGCAGACGTTTCCTCGCCTCCCTCGCCGCATCCTACCCGTTCCTGCAGCGAGCTTTCCTTGCCGCCGCGCCCGCCAAGCGGCCAAACATCATTATCATCATGGCCGATGATATGGGCTTCTCGGATATCGGGTGCTATGGCGGCGAGATCAACACGCCGAACCTCGACGGGCTGGCGAAAGGCGGCATCCGCTTCACCCAGTTCTACAACACCCCACGCTGCTGCCCGTCGCGGGCGACGCTGCTGACCGGCCTCTACTGCCATCAGGCGGGCGTCGGCCACATGGTCGGCGACTACGGGGTGCCAGGCTACCGCGGCTTCCTCAACGACCGCTGCGTCACCATCGCCGAAGCCCTCAAGCCCGCAGGCTACACCACGCTCATGGTCGGCAAGTGGCACGTCGGCGAGCAGCGACCCCACTGGCCGGTTGACCGCGGCTTCGAGCACTACTACGGCCTCGTCAGCGGCGGCTCGAACTACTGGAAGATTGACAAAGGCCGCATCTTCGCCGAGGACGACAAGCAGGTTGACCCCGACCCCAAGGGCTTCTACGTCACCGACGCCTTCGGCAACAAGGCGGTCGAGTACGTGGACAAGCACGGCCGCGGTGACAAGCCGTTCTTCCTCTACCTCGCCTACACCTCGCCCCACTGGCCCCTCCACGCCTGGCCCGACGACATTGCGAAGTACAAGGGCAAGTACATGAAGGGCTGGGACAAGCTCCGCGAGGAGCGCCACAAGCGCCAGATCGAGATGGGCCTCGTGGACCCCAAGTGGCCCCTCACGCCCCGCGACAAGACCGCCCCCGCCTGGGACGACGTGCCCGACAAGGAGATGTGGGACCTACGAATGGCCGTCTACGCCGCGCAGGTGGACCGCATGGACCAGAACATCGGGAAGCTGGTCGCCAAGCTCCGCGAGCTCGGCAAGCTCGACAACACGCTCATTTCCTTCCTCACCGACAACGGCGGCTGCGCCGAGGCCATTGACCGCGGCCAGAAAGGCGTACCGCCCGGGGGCGTGGACTCCTTCCTCAGCTACCACCTGCCCTGGGCGAACGCCAGCAACACCCCCTTCCGCCTCTACAAGCACTGGGTCCACGAGGGCGGCATCGCCTCCCCCTTCGTCGTCCACTGGCCAGCCGCCATCAAGGATGGCGGCAAGCTCACTCACCAGGTCAGCCACACGATTGACCTCATGCCCACCTGCCTCGACGTGGCCGGCGGCGAGTATCCCAAGACCTTCAACGGCAAGGAAATTCTCCCCCTCGAAGGCCGCAGCCTCCTCCCCACATTGGAGAATGTGGGCGGGGCCTCCGTGCCCCGCGCAGGAGATGTGGGCGGGGCCTCCGCGCCCCGCGCAGGAGATGTGGGCGGGGCCTCCGCGCCCCGCGCTGGCGATGTGGGCGGGGCCTCCGTGCCCCGCGTCCTCTTCTGGGAGCACGAGGGCAACCGAGCCGTGCGGCAGGGCAAGTGGAAACTCGTCTCCAAGCACCCCGGCGGCTGGGAACTCTACGACCTCGAGGCCGACCGCACCGAGCTCCACGACCTCGCCGCCGCCAACCCCGACAAAGTGAAGGAACTCTCCGCCCTCTGGGACGCCTGGGCCAAGCGTTCCAACGTCGAGCCCTGGCCCGTCCGCCGCCCCGGCGCCGAAAAGGGCGGCAAGGCGAAGAAGGGACAGAAGTAGGCATCCAGCGCGACCTCCTCCTCTGCGACATGGCCTTCCCGCCCGCCTGGGAGCGCCAGCTCACGCCGGCTGTGCCGCCACAGCCATAGACTCGCCAGTACCCTTCCAGGGAGTTTGACAACACTACGCGAGGCATCGTACAATTCCAATCAGTGATGGCGAGTTTCAGCCTCGGTGCGGAAGCAGCGAATGGACCGAGTGTACCTTGATGTATGCTGCCTGAACCGGCCCTTTGACGACCAGTCACAGGATCGGATCCGCCTGGAGGCCGAGGCCGTGTTGGCTATCCTCAAGCGCCTTCGGGCAGGTGAGGGACACTGGCTTGGCAGCGACGTGGTCCTCCGCGAGGTCGGTCAGACGCCGGACCCAGAACGGAGGGAACGGGTGATGCTCATCGCAGGGGACGCTCACAGTCGGCTCGCCGTGGGCGAAGCGGAGGGAGCACGTGCCCGGGAGCTTCAACTGCTCGGCTTCCGGGCCTTTGACGCGCTGCACATCGCCTGCGCGGAGAGCGGCAGGGCCGACGTGTTGCTGACAACCGATGATGGCCTCCTTCGCAGAGCGTCACGGCACAAGGGTGTGCTTCGCGTACGGGTCGTCAATCCCCTTCTGTGGGCAAGAGAGGTAGGACAGACATGAGCGCTCAAGCGATGACGTTGGATCAGATTCGACGCAAGGGCCTGTGCGCCCTCCATCGCGAGCTAGGCCCCGTAGGCATGGTCAGGTTCCTTCAGCAGTTCGAGACCGGTTCCGGGGACTACACAAAGGAGCGCCATGCCTGGCTGGGCGATCCGGATGTGAGAGTCCTTGCGGGAGAGATTCGACGCCAACACAAGAAGCCGAAGAGCCCGTTGAGAGGGGCAAGGCGGGGCTGAGTCTGCGCGACTCCAAGGCTTCGTGAGGACCAGAATGGGACCGTCGGACCTTGTTGCGTGCATCCAGTGCGGGCAACTCATCAGCCGCATGTCGGAGACATGCGTCAAATGCGGCTCCGATCGTCCCTTTGCGCGCTGCCAACTGTGTCGAGAGCCAATTAGGGCGTCCGAGGCTTTCCGGCCAAGAGAGCCCAGCCACCTCGGCAGCCTTCTTGGTGCAGGCGGCGGGTTCGATTTCCACTATCAGTGCGTAGCTGATATGCTGCCAATGCCCGCTGACATAACCTGTCGGTCATGCGGCGCTTCGCTCAAGTCCCAGCTTGGTATAAGTGATCCCGTCATACTGCGCTTCCTGTTCGGAAATACCCCGCGTTGCCAACAATGTGGTGACCCATGCCCGCACGGAGAGCAAGGGGCCCCCAATTGTGGTTGGTGCGGCCTGCGGATATTCCGCCACGACAAGACAGGTTGGGCGCGTCCCGGTGAGTGGGAGAGAGGGGAGATGCACGCGGTCTGCTGCCGGTTGGCAGCGAGGGCGATGAGAGAATCGCGTGTCCGGGCCTCGGGCATTGGATGTCTTTCCGTGGTATTGGGGGCTGCGTTGGGCGCCACGCTTCTTCTGGCCTGAAGTTTCACGGGCCCGGGGGATACTTTGCCTAGCCCGGGCATTCATGGATTGGCAAAGATCCCGGTAATAGGGCAGCGGAAGCCGGGGAGGAGGAGGACGTCGGCGAGTTCGGCGCAGGCGGAGAGGCGCTCGATGTCGGCGGCGGCGTTCATCGCTTCGCCTCCTCAACCGGCAGCAGGCGGGCGGCGGTGGCGCCCTCAGGCCAGTGCGTAGACCTCCAGCGGCTCGGTGCGCACGAGGTGGCCGGCGCCGTGGACGAGTCGGCGGATGTGCTCGGTGGTCTCCCGCGAGAAGCTGGCCTCGCCGCAACGGCGGCAGACTTCCGCCGGGATGTGCTCGACAAGCATCGGTCGGCCCTCCACGGTGAACACTTCGCTGACGAATTCGTTCCGGGCGGCCCCGCCGCCGCACACGTGGCACTTGAAGCTCGACATGCTGGCGGCGGCCACGGCTTGGCCTCCTCAAGCGGCAACGGGCGGCGCACGCGCCGCCCCTCCGTGAGGCAATGCTACTCGCGGAAGGAGGGGGAGTCAAGGGGCGGTTCTGGGCGGAGCATGGCCCCCGATCCTGGTGCCTCTTCTCCGCGCCCCAACGGGGCGTGCTACGATGGCCCAGAGCCTGCCCTGCGCGAAGCCGAAGGGGCAACGCCTTCATCTTTGCCCACATGTTCCGCTGGGTTGCTCTCAGCCCCCGAATGGGGGCGATTGAGCCGTAGCCCAGGGCGACCGAAGGGAGCCCTGGGAGAAAGCGCCGCCACGAGGGAGCCCCCGACCGGGGGCGATTCAGCCTGTTAGAAACGCCCCCTTCGGGGGCTTTGGTGGGCGATATGCCGTGATCCCAGGGCTCCCTTCGGTCGCCCTGGGCTACGGCTGGGTCGCCCGCATTCGCGGGCTACGCTTTGCGAGCCATTGCTTGAGGGACCCATGGCCCTCGCGGGAGGGGAGGCCGAGGAGGAGGCCCTCGACGCTGATGTCCTCGTCGAGGTCGGGCCAGTGGATGCCCTCGCCGTCGCCGAGGAGTTCCCAGTTGCCGCGCTCCTCCGCTGTGCCGTGCAGGAGGCGGGGGAACCAGGCGATGGGCACGGAGACGGTGCGACCGTCCTTCAGCTCGACGATCAGCTTATCCTCTGTGACCTCAACGCCACTTGCCAAAGGACTTGCTTCAACAACCGGCGTACTCATTCCATGCCTCCGGGAGCCGATGGCGGTTCCATGTTAGGCGGAGTCCCCCCGCACTGTCAAGCTCGCGCCTCGCTGACACGCCCCCGGTTTGCGCCTGGGGCCGAGCGCGAGCCCGCTCTGTCCGCTCCGCGGAAGGCCAAAGCGGTGACTTCGTCACCGCACTCCATAATCCTTGCCCGTCCGGGACGGCGAGGAATGTGGAGTGCGGCATCGCAGATGCCGCTTTGGGTCGCAGCGAGGCGACGGCAGGGCCGGAACCGCAGTGCGCAAGAGCCCGTTGGGATGCCAAACCACCACACTGAGGCCACCAGCCGAATACCGGGGGGCGTGTCAGCGCACCTCGGATGGGTCTTGAGAGCGAAGACGGGGCAGAAGCGCTTGCCGAAGGTGTCATGCTCTCGCGGTTACTTGGGGGGCTCAGCGAACTCCGCCTTGTGCTTATCCCACCACAGCAGCAGCATCCCGCCGTCCTGGCCATCGACGGTCATCCAGTCCTTCTTCTGCCCGAGGGCACCCGTGAGCCTGGCCACTCCACGGCACGCCCAGAGATTGACTTCCCAGTCTCTGTCGTTGAGGCAGGCCGCGAGGGCCGACACGTCCCGCTTCACGCCGTAGCGTGCGAGCGCTTCGGCGGCAAAGCGCCGCGTCATCCAGTCGCCCGACTTCAGTTCCTGCAAGAGCAGGTCCCGCCCGCTGGAGTCGCCCAGCCGATAGAGCGCCGCAGCCGTGAGGCGTCGGACCGTGGCCCGCACCGCGGCCGGGTTGATCCAGGGCTTGTCGGCCGGCACCCCGGCGAGGGTCTCTGCCGCCAGGATCGTCCTCAGGGTCGGGATCGCCTCCTTGTAGCCCAATTGCGCGAGCACCGGGACAATGAACTCGGCCAGATAGCCCCTGCCCGGCCCCTTCTCCTCCAGGACCTTGAAGAGGGCGGGGGCCGCCCGCGCGTCGCCCAGCTCCCCCAACGCCCGCACGATGATCACCCGTCCATCCGGCCAGTAGTACCCCGGGAAGCCGGGAGGGGGGACAAGCCCCAGGCCCTTCGCGGCCCAACTGTCCGGGGCCAGCAGGGCGATGAGTGCGGCGACTACGTCCTCGCCCCCGATCTGCGTGAGCGCCTCCACGATGTCCCACCGCAACTGGAGGGCCGCGGTGTTCAGGCGCTTCAGGAGCGGCGCCCTGCCCTCGGCAGCCTTGTGCTTGCCCAGCCAGGTGATCGCCTTCCGCTGGTGCTCCTGGGAGTCCGAGTCGAGGGACGCGAGGGCGAGGGCCATCGCCGCCTTCGCCTCGACGCACTTCTCCAACGCCACGAGCTTCCATCGGTCCGCTTCGGATAGCCGCGCCCAGACGGAGGCCACATAGGGCGAGGCGGCCGCATCGAGGGCGGCGCCCGCGTAGCCATTCCCGGCCAGGTAGGCGGCCACGATGTCCGCGTGCGCGCGGCGCCCGATCAAGCGCAGCAGGTTGATGCAGAAGTGCGTCCTCTTCGGCCCCTCGGCGCTGTCCTGCGGCGTCAGACGCTTCTCGTAGAACACGGCGAGAGCGGCGAGCAGCTTCTTTGGCTGCTCGCCGACCTCCTGGGGTGTCAGGCGGAATGGCTTCGCACCAACGGCTCGGAACCCTGCCACCAGCGCCGCACCGTCGCCCCCGCGGGACGCCTCGATGCTGACGCAGCCGGAGTAGACCTCAAGCGGCTTACCGTCCTCGAGGGCGACCTCCCCGAACACCAGTCCATAGAATGGATACGAATCCACGCGGTCCAACAGTTCGCCGTTCACGACGTGCGCTTCCGGCGAGCCCCCCTTGTCCTGCCTGTGGATGAAGATGCGGGTTTTCCCGCTCTCCTGGCGGTCGCCCACGTAGACGCCGAGCAGCTCGTTGGAGTAGCGGATGAACGGCTCAGCGGCCCGGAGGCCCCCCGCCGATGCCAACAGCGCGAACGCCCACGCAACAGCTCGTCCTGACATGGGTCGCCCCTCGTTTCCTTGTTAGACGCGCTCCTCTGCGCTGTGGTTCCCCGCCGCCCGGCCCCAATGGTGACGGTCGCCGCAGGGTGCACTTGTGGAATACGGCTCGCCGTGGTTACAATGCGGGCTGCCCAATTCCTAAGAGGAGACAGGGAATGACGATGACAATCCGCAGGACCTGCGTAGCTGTGGCGCTCACTGGCGTGGTGGCTGCCTCTTGTGCGGCCGTCGCGAGGCGGCCACAGGAAGCGTGTCGGGCCGTCCCGCCCGATGGGGTGATCCGGCTCACGGACCACGGCTTCCGCAATTGGGGGCCGGAGGTGGTGCGATATGCGATTGATGCGCGGAAGTTCCCGGTCGGGCGGCTGGCGCTCACGGGCGAGGACGGCAAGGCCGTGCCGTTCCAGATCAAGGCGGAAGCAGGAAAGAGCACGCTGCTCTTCGTCGCCGCGGTGCCGAAGGGCAAGACAGCCACATATACGCTGAAGGCAGCGGAGAAGGACCGGAGCTGGGAGAATAGCACGATCAGGCGCGTAGGACCGCCTGAAGGCCGAACTACGAACGCGATCGAGGTGGGGAATGAGTTCTTCACGCTGCGGTTGCCGGGGGGACGGAAGTCCACCGAGGACCCCGGCCCACTCGCCGCGAGCGAGGTGCCGCCGCCGATCCTCGCGTGGAAACAGGCCGGGGGCGAATGGATGGGCGGAGCGCGTTTCGTGACCGAGCGCAAGGTGGCGGGCTATGAGGCCCGTTACGTGGACAATGGGCCGGCGACTGTGGCCTATGAGGTGCGATACCATTTCGCCCCCCGTGGCCAGTATGTGTTCCGCGTGCGGGTGAGCACGGGCGTTCCCGTGGCGCTGGTGACTGAGGAATACGACTTCGGGGAGATCACGGACGGGCACGACCAGTTGATGCTCGGCCTCGGCGAGGGCTGGAAGCCCGAGCAGATCGGCTTCCTGGCCGGCGAGGGGCCGAAGACGCAACTCAAGCCCGAGCCGCTCGGCGCCTACCTGGAGGCAAAGGCGAAGGAGCAGCAGGGGCCGCTCAAGCAGGTCGGAGCCTATGCGCCGCCACCGCCGTTCATGCCGGGCAAGGGCCTCGTGCTGCTGGAGAAGATCGTGCCCGGCTGCCCCTGGGGGCTGAGGACGGGGATCGAGCTGCGCGACGCGAAGACGCAGGTCTCCCTCTCGCCCATGCACACAGGCTCGTGGCGGCGGACGAACTCGCTCATCGCCTGGCACGACCCCGCCCGCGGCGTCCAGGTCGCCCTGCCCATCAGCGTCCGATACTCTCACTGGTATCTCGACCTGACGGACGACAAGTCGCCCTTTTCCTCGCACGAGCACGACCCCGGCCTGCCGGCGAGCTATGGCCGCCGCGAGTGGGCGCTCGGCTTCGGCCTCGCCGACATCGTGGAGTCCCGCATCCGCCTGGGCTACATCGGACTCGACCGCTACAAGGACTGGGTGCTCGACTGGCCCGACACGCGGCCCACCCACCCCTGCGGCCTGCTGACGCCCAGGCTCGTCGAGCGCCTCAAGCGATGCCTCGACCAGCACCCCGAGAAGGACCTGCTGCTGAAGCTCTACCTCTTCAACGGCAAGGAGGAAACGGCGAAGGCGAACGCGGAGCAGGCCATCCGCGGCTTCCAGAGCGGACGCGGCGGGGCCGACTGGAATGTCGTCGGCCTGAGCGAATACGGGCAGACCTATCAGTATCTCTGGACCATCTACGCCGACAGCGCGCTCGCCTGCCCCATGCTCCCCGCCGAGCTGCGGAGCCAGCTCCGCCGCTACCTGGCCCTCTACTCGTATCTCCTGAGCGAGCCGGACTACAATCCGCGCGGGGCGGGGGTCCACCTGGGCAACCCGAACATGCCCATCGGCCGCACGTCGGC
>VGYV01000040.1 GCA_016872855.1 Planctomycetota bacterium | reverse complement strand
CACGGGACCCCAGCCCGGGTGCCGGCGCGGACAACGGGGGGCGCGCCAGGCCTCGGGGTGCGGCGCAGGAAGTCATCGGTTTGCAGTGGAATGCGCGGCGCTTCGGGAAACTGCCCTCGGCCCAGCCATGCTGTAAACCGGGGCAGGCTTCATTTCACGTCCGAAAAGTGGCTCCCCGACGAGGACTCGAAGTGCTGTTGCACACAGCGCATTTCTCGTGTATGATGAAGAACAAGGCAAGGGCCGCGTTGCGTCTGAGGCATGCAGAGATGTCCGCTCCTAAGGCGGGAAGCTTGTGTTGGGTCCGGCGCGCGGTCAGGTTGGGTGGGGCCTGCATAACGTTGACGGCGCTCGGCATCGCGGTCCTCCACGGCGTACTGGCGTGGTCCGCCGCAAGGGAGCCGTACATCGATCTGACGCGGCACGGCGCTGCAATGCCCGCTGTCCCAACACAAACGGGCCAAGAGGCTCCACTGCGATTCGCGGTCGCCGCGATGGTGAGTGCGGAGGCAACGTTCTCGACGTATCACCAGCTTGTGGACAGGGTCTGCCGGGATGTCGGCCGGCGACGGGCTTTTGTCCTGCGGCCCTCGTACACGGATGTGCGACGGGACATCGAGGAGGGCCACGTGGACATCGCGCTGGTGTGCACGGGAACCTACGTGCATTCGCTGGAGAGCCGGCGGGTGCGGCTCCTGGTGCAGCCGGAGTTTGAGACCGGGCTGGAGTACCGCTCGCTGCTGATCGTGCCGGCGGCCAGCTCGGCCAGCGGTTGGGAGGACCTGCGCGGGGGGGTCATGGCATTCACCGACCGGGAGTCGAATACGGGTTGCCTTGTGCCGTGCAGCGTCCTGGCGGATCTCGGCTGCGCCCCGAGGGAACTCTTCCGGCGGATCATCTTCACCGGGAGTCATGACCGGTCCATCCGGGCAGTGGCCAGAGGGGTCGCGGACGCAGCGGCGGTGGATGCGCTCGTGTGGGAGTCCTGCCTGCGTCAAGATGCGGCGCTGGCGAAGCAGGCGAAGGTGATCTGGCGCAGTGAGAGCTTCGGGCCGCCGCCGGTCGTCGTGCCCTGGCAGCAGGATGAGGGGCTTGTGCGCTCGCTCCGCGATGCGTTCCTTGCTCTGGACCGGGACGAGGAGGGCCGCGGGATGCTCTCCAGGCTGGGCATTCGGCGCTTCGTGCCCGCGCGGCCCGAGGACTATCGCTCCGCGGCAGAGCTACTGCGGCGTGCGCGCCGTGGTGGAGGCCTGGTACACCCATGAGCCGGTGGACTCTCGCACAACTGATGGGCTGGGGGGGGGCCTGGCGCTCCTGGTCCTCTTTGTGCCGATGGGGCTGTACCTGGCACGCGAAGCAATGCACTCGGAGGAGCAGTGGCTGGGCGACCAAGGGCTGGGCCTGGGCCGGACCCTTGCGGGGCAGATCACCGATGCCGTGCTGCTGGGGGATCGGCTGGGGTTGCACGACGCGCTGGTCAAGGCGGCACGGGGGGCGCCGCAGGTGCGCTACATCGCGGTGGTGGACGCGGGAGGGAGCGTTGTCGCCCACACATTTGAGGACGGCTGCCCGCTCGCACTCGGGGAGCGATGGCGCCGGGGCGAGGGCGGCGAGTTCCGCTTCCGGGTGGCTGAGGGCCCGTGGTTGGACGTCTGTGTGCCGATTCTCTCGGGGCAGTTGGGCGCCCTGCACGTAGGTCTGTCGCGTGTGGAGGCGGTCCGCGCGATGGCCAGAGCCACATGGACCGCCGGGGCGGCGCTTTTCGTGGCCTTGGGGACGGCCCTGGTTGGCTCCCGCCTGGTGGCGTCACGAGTCAGCCAGCCGTTGCGCCGGTTGGAGGCTGTGGTCTCACGCTATCCAGGAGACAGGGATTGGGGGCAGGCGAAGGGCATCGGCGGCACGCGAGAGATCGCCACTCTCTCCGAAGGCATCGCCGCGATGGGCGAGCGACTTCAGGAATTGGAGGGTGAGCAGGCGGCAACACAGGAGCGCATGATCCACACAGAGCGGCTGGCAGCGCTGGGGGAACTGGCCGCCGGGCTGGCGCACGAGATTCACAATCCACTCGACGGGATGCTGGAGTGCTTGCGATACCTGGAGGCGGACCCCGCGAAGAGCAGCAGAGGAGACAAGTACTACCCGATGATGAGGGACGGGCTCCAGCGCATCGCGCGCGTGATGCAGGGGATGCTCACGTTCGCTCGGTGGGGCCAGCGGATCACACTCGAGACCTGTTCAGTGGGTGAAGCCATGGAGGAACTGGAGTTGCTGGTCAGGCAGCAGCTCGAGGGCCGCCGGGTCCAGCTCACGTGGCGTGTGATTGGGGAGTGCTCATGCCTGGCGGACCGCCACGGACTGAGCCAGGTGGTTCTGAACCTGGTGCTGAATGCGGCCGATGCTGCCGAGGACGAGCCACAACCGGCTGTCCACGTAGAGGTGACATGCGATGCGACATGGGTCTATGTCGTGTGTGACGACAACGGCCCTGGGGTGCCGCAGGACCTGCGCGAGCGGATCTTCGAGCCGTTCTTCACGACGAAGCCCAGGGGGAAGGGCACGGGGCTTGGGCTCAGCGTGTCGCGCCAGACCATCCGAGCGGGAGGCGGGGAGATTCTGCTCTCACCCGGAGCATCCCCCCTGGGAGGCGCTCGGTTCACGATTCGGCTGCCCAAGGTAGCCTGTGCGGAGGCGTCGGATGCCTGCAATGCGTGCGCGGGTCCTTATCGTTGACGACGAGCCGATCAAGCGCTCGATCCTGGCCGACGAGTTGCCGGCCGCGGGCTACACCGTGGAAACCGCGTCCAATCCGCTCGCAGCCGAGCCGCTGCTCGCCAAGGCGGCTTTCGACGTGGTGCTGACCGATCTCCGCATGCCGGGGCGGGACGGGTTGTCGTTTCTCAAGGAACTCCGGGAGCGGCGGCCCGACCAGGCGGTGATGGTGATGACGGCCTACGGCACGGTGGAGACGGCGGTGGAGGCGATGAAGCTGGGGGCCTTCGACTACATCCAGAAGCCGTTCTCGACGGAAGAGCTGTTGCTGAAGCTCGACCGCATCCTGAGCTTCCAGGGGCTGCAGCGTGAGAACAAGGCGCTGCGGGAGGCCCTGGGACACCACGGGATGGAGGCCCAGATCATCGGGCGCTCGGAGGCTATCCGGCAGGTGCTCGCGCGCATCCACGCCGTGGCAGGCACCGACAGCACGGTGCTCATCACGGGCGAAAGCGGCACGGGCAAGGAGCTGGCGGCCCGGGTCATCCACGAGACATCGCACCGCTCCGCGGGGCCGTTCGTCGCGGTCTCATGCGCGGCGTTGCCGCGGGAGCTTGTGGAGGCCGAGCTCTTCGGCCACGAGGCCGGGGCGTTCACCGGGGCGACGAAGCGCCGCGTCGGCCGCTTCGAGTTGGCCGACGGTGGCACGCTGCTGCTGGACGACGTGGACGACATCCCGCTGGCGGTGCAGCCGAAGCTCCTGCGGGCCATCCAGGAGAGGCGCTTCGAGCGCCTGGGCGGCGAGGAAGCCGTGCGCGTCAACATCCGCGTCATCGCGACGACCAAGCGGCCGCTGTCAGCCCTGGTTGCCAGTGGGGAGTTCCGTGAGGACCTGTACTACCGGCTCAACGTGGTACCGCTGGAACTGCCGCCATTGCGTGAGCGCGGCGAGGACGTTGTGCTGCTTACCGAGCATTTCCTCCGGCGCGCGGGTGTACGCCTGAACCGAGATGCGCCTCGACTCACGCCCGGCGCCCTCGCGAAGCTCAAAGTCCATCCGTGGCCGGGGAACGTCCGTGAGCTCGAGCACTATGTCGAGCGGCTCGTCGCGACGACCCAGCGCCCCGAACTCGATGCTGCCGATCTGCCCGAACTTGCGGCAGCAGGGGGGGCGGAAGGCATCGTGTCGCTTGCGCTGAACGGCCGCAGCAGGGTCGCCCTGACCGACGTGGTCGCCGAGGTGGAGGAGCGACTCATCCTCTGGGCGCTGGAGCGTTCCGGCGGCTCGCTCACCCAAGCTGCCGAGATGCTGGGTGTGCCGCGCTCGACCCTCCAATACAAGCTGAGCAGGCTCGCCCCGTCACGGTTTCCCTCCTGAGCCGGCGCATAGTCCCTGCCGGATTCCCGCCGCGCGCCGACGGAAAGCTGTCGATCCTCAGAAGTTCTTAGACACAAAGGACTTAGCCCGGTCCACAGGGCCGGCCGGAGGCCCTGTGCGCCCGGGACCCGTCGCCACTCGGTGCGCGCCGGCGATTCAGGCGCAATCATAACCAATGTCTGAGCCATAACTTATGGCCCTCATGGTCACTTGGCATGCCTGTTGCTATGCGCCACACATCAGGCAACATGGCTCCAGGTAGGCCACCTCGCGGCATGGTCCCGAGAGCCGCAATGCAGGAGAACCCGGTGGATGCGTGCAACCGACGGGCCACAGGGCCCTTCCGCAGCCGCGAGCGGCTGTGGCTGCTCCACGTGGTCGCTTGCTCTCTTCTCGCCCTGGCGCAAGCCGTTCTGCTCGGGTGCAACTGGTGTCCCGCCGCGGCTCCCCCAATGGACATGACAGTATCGCTTGACAGGGAACAGTATGATATTGGCCAGCCGCTTGTCGCCACCGTGCGTCTTGAGAACCATGCACGTCGGCAGATGGACGTGCCCCGCTTCGATCAGCGCGCGCTCAGGTTCTTCTACATGGCAAGTGAACTGGGTGCGCCATTGCTGCGCGAGCCCGTGCACTCCCTCGCGCTGCAAGATGACCCCCGCCATATAGCTCCGGGAGAGACTACCGAGCGCCGCTTTCTGTTCACCCGCGTCACCGAGGAGCCGGGCCAGTTCCTCCTGGCTGTCAGCTTCAAGGGCGCGGTGCTCAAAGGCAAGCTCCTCGAGCAAGAGATCTTCGCCAAGCCGGTCAAGTACCGGGTGACAGAACGCGTTGCCCTGCGGCGCGACTCTGTAAGCGGGCTGGTCCTCAAGACACAGGCGGCGGAACTGGCCTGCCGACATGCAGCGGGCAAAGCGACTGCCTCGCGCGTCGTGCTCGTGCCCCTGGGTGAGACAGGAGTCTACACCTGGGTCGTGCTGCTGCACGTGGAGGAGCCGGGGCGGCAGGCCCGGAGTTGCGCCGTTCAGGTGAATCCCTACACCGGGCGGGTGGATACGCTCGAGATGAGTTCCGGCGAGTTGGCGGCCCTCGAGGCGAGCGCCGCGCAGAGCCCTGCTGGGGGCGATGGCATCTCCCCCAGGAGACCTCAAGCACAGGAGGACGGGAAGTGATGGTGCAACGCGGGGCGCTTGGCGCATTGTGTCTGGTGGGGGCGGTGGCGTTCGGCGGCGGGGCTCCGGCCCCGCCCCATCCGCAGGACATGGCGCCCGACGAGCTGCCCACCCACCTCATCAAGGTGCTGCGCACGACGAACAAGGCGCAGACCAACCGCTACGTCCCAAGGGTCTACACGATCAACAACGTGAACCCATTCGATCTGTTCCGGTGGATACGTCGGACGGCGCAGATCGAGGAGGGCGCCTTCTACTTCTTTGCCAAGCCCGAGAAGAGCGAGAAGGAGGGCGAAGGCCCCGTCGCGCGCTCGGGCAAGATCGTCGTCGTCGTGCCCGAGTACATGGTGCCCGGGGTTGACCTTATGATGCAGACGATAGACCGCGCGGGCCTCACGAGCAGCGCGGGGGAGGAGTACTACTACTTCCGGCCCAAGCACCGGCACGTGGAGGACACGGGCTTCACCGACGTGATCAACGCCTTGCGCGGGACGACGGGCGACACCCACGCGGACAAAGAGGCCAACATGTTCCTCGTCTACGCCGCCCCCAGCAAGTGCGAGGACGTGAAGCGGTTCCTCCCCCAGTTCGACCAGCGGCCCCCCCAGGTGATGATCGAGGTCGCCGTCTACGAGGTCTACGTGGACAACGAGTCGAAGCTTGGCCTGGACTACGTGGCTTGGAAGAACGGCCCTGGCCGCAACCTCTTCGCCGTGGGCGCCTTCGCCGAGCGCGAGCGCATCTACGACCAGCGCAGCGGCAACCCGCTCTTCAACTCCGGCACCGGCGGCACCTACGGCCTTCCGGGCCACGGCTTCCGGGCGCGCGGCAACAACTCGGCCTACTTCCTCGACGTGCCGAGCGCCTTCTTCGACTACCTGGCCGTCAAGGGCAAGGCACGCGTCATGACCGCGGCCAAGCTCGCCACCCGCAACCTCGTCCCTGCCGTCCTCACATGCGGCGACACGATCCTCTACTACGAGACTCGCCTGGGCTCGAGCAGCCCGCCCCGGCCCGCGGGCCAGGCCGTGGGCTACGAGACCAACGTCGGCGGCAGCCCCAATGCCGGCCTGCGGCCACCCGGCCTGCCCCTCGACCCCGAGGGACTCAGCAGCACCTACCCCGACAACCGCACCGTGGTCGGCACCCAGGTCAGCCGCGTGCTCACCGCCGGCTCGACCGGCTTGAAGCTCGAGATTGACCCGATCATCGCCGAGAACCGCATCCACCTCCTCATCAAGGTCCTCCTCGTCAGCCACACGGGGTTCGACGACAAGGGCGTGCCCCAGCTCGTCCAGCGCTCGGTTACAAGCGAGGTCGAGGCGCGCGACGGCCAGGAGCTCATCCTGGGCGGCTACGGCCGCGAGGTGTTCGTCCAGCGGGCCGACAAGATCCCCTTCCTCGGCTCGCTCCCGCTCATCGGCTACCTCTTCGGGGGCGACGCCAACACGGTGGTGCGGCGGCAAGTCGTCCTCGTCGTCACCCCGCACAGGATCGGAGACGACTGGGCGATGGATTACGCCGGCACGCGAATTGATGCCAAGGCGATCAGGAGCAAGGCCCTCCGCGAAGCCCCGAGCGGAGTCCCCGACACCCCGTTCGGCTTCGACCAGTGGCTCATGGACCCCGAAGAGAAGTGACCGCAAACCAAAGGAGGCTTGGAAGGCGATGAGACAGAACAGCCCATTGCTGATTGCTGATTGCCGATTGCTGATTGAAATCAGAAATCAGAAATCAGAAACCAGAAGTCGAGCGATTCCACACTGGCGATTGTGGTGTGGGCTTCTGGGGCTCCTCTTCGCAGCGGCGGCACTCGCCGACGGAAATAGGGAGTCCACCGGCGTGAACTCGAAGGACGGGAACCCCAGCCCGGCGGCGGGGAGCATCCACGGCCACAGCAACATTGACGACTACACCCAGCAGGACGAGCAGATCAACATAGACGGCGGCCGGAACAGCGTGGTGAAGGTCCTGAGGGCCAACCAGAAGAACCTCCTGAACGACTTCGTGATCGGCATCTTCCCGATTCGGAACGCCCCGCCGATCGAAATCCGCAACGTCTTCCGCATCATCACGGCCCAGGAGGGCGGCCGCGCCGAAGTCATCCGCGACCAGAAGAAGAAGGAGAACTTCCTCTGGGTCGTCGCCCCGAAGTTCCAGTTGCCCCACATCGAGGCGGCGCTGAAGGCCCTCGACGAGGCCTGGCTGAAGGACGACTTCGACGGGGCGACGGAGACCTACTACAAGGCGAAGTTCCGCGACATCCGCGAGGTCCACGCCCTCGCCACCATCGCTGCCTCGGCCGCCCTGCGGAGCGCCGGCGAGGACAACAACGTGGACCTCGACCGCGTGAACAACGCGGCGCTCTTCATTGGCGAGCCCTACCGTGGCGAGAGCTACCTCAAGTACGCCAAGCAGGTGGACCAGCCCATCCCGCAAATCCTACTCGATGCCACCGTCTACGAGGTCGAGGTCAGCAAAGAGACGCGCATTGGCGTGGACTACATTGCCTGGAAGAACGGGCCCGGCCGCAACCTCTTCGAGGCCATCTACTGGCGGGGCCGCAACGACCAGAGAGCGCGGAACAGCTCCAGCGTCTTCGACCCGTTCGCCCCTCCGCGCCTCCCGGTCGTCGGTGAAGCCGACGTGCCGAACCCCTCCGTCCTTGTCTCCGGCAAGTACTACGCCTTCAATTACCTCCTGACCAGCGCGTGGCTCGACTTCCTCGTCGGCTCCGGTCGGGCCAGGCTGCTCGCCCGCGGCAAGGTGCTCGCCAAGAACGGCGAGACCGGCACACTGTCGGCCACGGATCAGGAGCTTCACTTCAAGGTCTGGCCCGACGAGACGACGACTCCCGCCAGCGGCCTCATCCCCACCTTCCCGCTCGCGGACAAGGACCCCAAGAAGGACAACGACCTGCCAATCCACAACCGCACACTCACCAAGGACGGCAAGGTGACGATCGGCTTCGTGATGACCGTCCGCGGCCTGATCGCACAGGAGACAACGGAACTCCAGATCACGCTCAACCTCAGCCAGATTGTGGGCCAGACCCCGGCCGGCACGCCCCAAGTGCGCACTCACACGCTGAGCACCACGGTGCTCGTGGCAGACGGGCAGCCCATCTGTATCAGCGGCCTTCGCCGCACCGAAGACGTCAAGAACACCGCCAAGGCACCGATCATTGGCTCGCTGCCCATCGTGGGCTACCTCTTCGGGCACGAGGCTACCTCACGGCACGAGACCGAGATGGTTGTCGTCCTTGTCCCCCGAATCCGCCTGGGCAGCGAGGCGGACCTCGAGCTGGCCAGCGAGGAGGACAAGCTCGTGCGGCAGCAGGTGGAGCGACAGGCCCAGCTTCGGTTGCCCAAGACCCAGTTCGGCTTCGACCAGTGGCTCCTCGACACGCCCTACACACAGGCGGACCGGCGGCCCGTGCCGGCTGCAACCCCAGAAAAGGAGCAACCCAAGCAATGAGCATGACTCGCCGCGAGGCCGTCAGGGCCGGCGCTCTGGTGGGCGCCGGGGTTGCCGCGTCGGTCACGGCGGTTCTCAAGGACCGCTTCGGGCCGCCGCCGGCCGACCCGATCGGGGAGGAGACTCGGCGGCAGCTCGCCGTGCTGAAGGACGTTCCGCAGCGGCACGACGAGGACGTTCTCCTGCGGATGCAGCGGGAACTCGTGCGGGCGATGGCCAAGCCCGTCGAGGAGCGCCGCTGGGCCATGGTGATAGACATCCGCAAGTGCGTGGGCTGCCACGCCTGCACGGTCGGCTGTGTGGCGGAGAACAAGTTGCCCCCCGGCGTCGTCTATCGCCCGGTGACGACCGAGGAATCGGGGACGTTCCCGAACGTGCACCTGCGCTTCCTGCCCCGGCCCTGCATGCAATGCGACAAGCCGCCCTGCGTGCCCGTGTGCCCGGTGAAGGCCACGTGGAAGCGCCCCGACGGGGTCGTGATCGTCAACTACGACAAGTGCATCGGCTGCCGCTACTGCCTCACGGCCTGCCCCTACGGCGCCCGCACGAGCGACTTCGGTGAGTACTACACCGACGCCGCCGCACAGGGCGCTCCGAGCGGCCCCGAGCGGCCGGCCTTGGGCTCGTGCGCCCCGTGGGAGGACCAGCCCAACCACGAGTACGCCAAGAGCTGGGACCGCGCACACCACGGCTCGCCCGTGGGCAACGCGCGGAAGTGCCACTTCTGCCTCCACCGCCTCGAGGTGGGCCAGCTCCCCATGTGCGTCACCACCTGCCTCGGGCGGGCGACCTACTTCGGCGACACCAACGACCCCAGAGCCCTGGCCACCGAGTTGATCGCGCGGCACAACGTCCAGGTGCTCCTGCCCCACAAGAACACCGAGCCGCGGGTGTTCTACGTTGTCTGAGAGCATCAATCCAGGAGGCGCTATGAGCGAATGCACTTCCCGCGTGGAACTGGCAGATCCCCGAGAGCCTGGCTGGCCCGAGGTGAGCGTGGGCTGGTGGCGGAACCTGCTCTGGGTTCTCTGGGCCGCGTTCGCGGCGGCCGGCGTGGTAGGCGTGGCCCAGCGGTTCCTCTACGGCCACCTGCCGGCAGGCTACGGTTCCTATGTGCCGTGGGGCCTTTGGGTCGGCCTGTACTTCCACGGCGTGGGCATCGCGGGCGGGGCCTTCGTGCTCGCGGGCCTGGGCCACGTGTTCGACGTGCCAGGCTTCCGCCATCCCGCCGTGCTGCGGGTGGCCATCGTGCTCGCGCTCGCGGCCATCCTGCCCGCGTTCCTGGGCATCTGGCTGGACCTCGGGCGGATGGAGCGGGCGGCCAACATCTTCCTCTCGCCCAGCTTCACGAGCATGATGGCCTTCAATGCCTGGCTCTACAACGCCTTCATCCTCGTCTCCGCCCTCTGCTGGTTGCTCAGCTACCGCCCCGGCTCCACCTGGCTCAAGCCCTTTCTGTGCCTGGGCGCCTTTCTGTCCGCCTTCATCCCCAGCCAGAGCGGCTCGTTCTTCGGGGTGGTGGACGCGAAGCCCTACTGGCACTCGGCCCTGCTGCCCGTGCTGTTCGTCACGTCGGCGCTGACGGCAGGCGCGGCCATGCTCCTGGTGGTGCGCATGATGCTGGGGCCCGGCCCCCTGTCGGCCGAGGAACACGCTACGGCCATCCGGCGCCTGCGCATGGTGACGCTCGGGGCGCTCGTGGTCTACTTCTTCCTCGAGTTCGCCGAGTTCTCCATCGCCCTGTGGAACCCGCACGGTCACGACCGCGCCTTCGACCTCGTGCTCTTCGGACCCAATTGGTGGATGTTCTGGATCGTCCACGTGCTCCTTGGCGGACTGGTGCCGCTGGTGCTGTTCCTCCAGCGGGGCTGGCGGCGCTGGATGGTGGGCTCGCTGCTCGTGGCGGTGACCTTCGTGAGCGTGCGGCTGAACGTGCTGATTCCGGGGCAGGCGGTGGGCGAGATCCGCGGCCTTCAGGAGGCCTACCAGCATCCCCGGCTGACCTACGTCTACCATGCCACGCTGATGGAGTACCTGGTGGGTTTTCTCATGCTGGCCGCGGGCATGACGGTCTTCTACCTGGGCTGCCGCATCAGCGAGCGGCTGGCCGCGCGCTTCCAACAGGCATCGTGAGGACAACCATGAGAAGCAAGTCGAACCGCAGGCCCTCCGGCATGTCGCGTCGGGGGTTTCTGGCCGGCGGCGCAATGCTGGGGCTGGGGACGCTGGACGCGGCGCCGGCGCGCGGCGAAGACGGGCGCGGCGCCGTCCTCCTCAGCGGGCGCCCCGACGCGCCCTATGACCTGAGCCGGCCGGAGAGCACGATCTACTCGTCGTGCCTCCAGTGCAACACGGGCTGCGGCATCAAGTGCAAGCTCCAGAACGGCGTGCTGACGAAGATCGACGGGAACCCGTACAGTCCGTGGACCCTTCTGCCGCACCTGCCCTATGCGACGGGATTGGACGATGCGGCGCTGGTGGACGGCGCGATCTGCCCGAAGGGCCAGGCGGGCCTTCAGAGCGCCTACGACCCCTACCGCATCCGCAAGGTGCTCAAGCGAGCCGGACGGCGCGGCGAGAACAAGTGGCTCACCATCCCCTTCGAGCAAGCGGTCCGCGAAATCTGCGACGGCGGCAAGCTCTTCGCGCACGTGCCCGGCGAGGAGAATCGCGTGGTCGCAGGCCTGCGCGAACTCGTCGCGCTGCGCGACCCCGCCGCCTCGAAGGCCATGGCCGCCGATGTCAAGGCCATCCTCGATGAGAAGGACCGCGACAAGAAGAAGGCCCTCGTGGAGGCGTTCAAGGCCACACACGCGGCCCACCTCGACAAGCTGATTGACCCGGACCACCCCGACCTCGGGCCGAAGAACAACCAGATTGTCCTCGCCTGGGGGCGCATCAAGGCCGGTCGGGGCGACCTCTACAAGCGGTTCGCCGCCGCCCTGGGCACCCAGAACGCCCACGGCCACACCACCGTGTGCCAGGGCTCGCTCTACTTCACCTGCAAAGCCATCAGCGAGCAGTACGACGGCGGCAAGTTCACCGGCGGGCAGAAGTTCTACTGGCAAGCCGACACCGAGAACAGCCGCTTCATCCTCTTCGTGGGCGCCAACCTCTTCGAGGCCAACTACGGGCCGCCCAACCGCGCGGTGCGCCTCACCGCCAACCTGGCCAGCGGCCACACGCGCATCGCCGTAGCCGACCCCCGCTTCTCCAAGCTCGCCAGCAAAGCCTGGAAGTGGCTCCCCGTCCGCCCCGGCACCGACGCGGAGCTGGCCATGGGTATCATCCGCTGGATCCTGGACAACAAGCGCTACGATGAGAAGTTCCTCGCCTGCGCCAACAAGGCCGCCGCCGCAGAAGCCGGCGAAACGAGTTGGTGCAATGCCACGTGGCTGGTCGAGGTGAAGAACGGCCAGCCGGGCCCGTTCCTCCGCGCCGCCGACCTCGGCCTCGCCAAGCCCGAGACGCGCAAGAAGGCCGACGGCAAGGAATACGTCGAGAAGTTCTTCGCCGTGATGGCCGGCGGCAAGCCCGTCGCGTTCGACCCCAACGACGGCGCCACGCCCGCGCGCGGCGACCTCCTGGTGGATTCGAAGCTCGAAGACGGCACGCACGTCAAGAGCGGCCTCCAGCTTGTTCTGGAGGCGGCCCGCGAGCACACCCTGGCCGAATGGGCACGGATTGCCGGCGTGAACGAGGACGATCTCGTGGCCGTGGCCCGCGAGCTGACGAGCCACGGGAAGCAGGCGGCCGTGGACGTCCACCGCGGCCCTGCGCAACACACCAACGGCTTCTACAACATCCTGGCCTGGATGACGATCAACATGCTCCTCGGCAACTTCGACGCCAAGGGCGGCATAGCCAAGGCCACCACCTACGACATCATGGGCAAGGGCAAACGCTTCGACCTCAAGGCCCACCCCGCCACCTTCGCCGGCTTCGGCATCAGCTCCATCCGCCACGACGTGCCCTACGAGAAATCCACCCTCTTCGCCGGCTACCCCGCCCGACGCAACTGGTATCCCCTCAGCAGCGACGTCTACGAGGAGATCATCCCGTCCATCGGCGACGCATACCCCTACCCCGTCAAGGCGCTGTTCCTCTACATGGGCGCGCCCACCTATGCCCTGCCCGCAGGCCACACGAACGTGGAGATTCTGTGCGACACCCAGAAGCTCCCGCTGTTCGTAGCCAACGACATCCTCATCGGCAGCACCTCGATGTACGCCGACTACTTGTTCCCCGACCTCTCCTATCTGGAGCGCTGGGAGTTCCAGGGCAGCCACCCCTGCGTCACCAACAAAGTGCAACCCGTCCGCCAGCCCGTCATCCCGCCCATTCCTGAGGACTGCACGGTCTGCGGCCAGAGGATGCCGCTCTCCTTCGAGGCCATGATCCTGGGCATTGCCGAGCAACTGGTCCTGCCGGGATTCGGGGAAAACGCCTTCGGCAAAGGACTGGACCTCAAGCACCCAGACGACTTCTACCTGCGTTGCGTCGGGAACCTGGCCTTTGGCGAGGCCCCCGACAGCTCGAAGGGGGTCCCTGCCGCCAACGCGCGCGAGCTGGAGGTCTTCCGCGCCGCCCGCCGCCACCTGCCCCCCACGGTCTTCGACGAGGCGCGCTGGAAGGCCATCGTGGGCGAGGACCTCTGGCCCAAGGCCGTCTACGTCCTCAACCGCGGCGGCCGCTTCGAAGACCACGAGAAGGCATATCAGGGCGAGCGCCTCGCTCACCCCTACGCCGCACTGATCAACCTCTACCAGGAGAAGACTGCCACCACCATCCACGCCGGCACGGGGAAGCCCTACCCCGGCTATGCCCGCCACGTGCCCGTGGCCGACTTCCTGGGCGTCGAGCCAACCGCCCTCGGCAAGGGCTACGACCTCACACTCATCACCCACCGCGTTGTGAGCCAGACCAAGAGCCGCACTATCGGCAACAACTGGCTCACGCCGCTGATGCCCGACAACGGCATCCTGCTGAACCCTGCCGATGCCCGCCGCCTGGGCCTCCAAGCGGGGCAGAAGGTCAAAGTGGTGAGCGCCACGAACGCCGCCGGCCAATGGGACCTCGGCGCCGGGCAGCGCCGCCCCATGGTCGGCACCGTGGTCGTCACCGAAACCGTCAGGCCCGGGGTCGTGAGCTTCGCCCTGGGCTTCGGCCACTGGGCGACCGGCGCAGGCGACGTGGTGATTGACGGACACCTGATTCGCGGCGAGCCGCGTCGCGCCCGTGGCGTCCACGCCAACGCCGCAATGTGGACAGACCCGACGATCAAGAACACGTGCATGTTCGACCCCGTCGGGGGTAGTGTGAGCTTCTATGACACGCGCGTGAGCCTCGAACCGGTGTCGTGAAACACGACAGGCCTCGCATCACGTGATGCCTGCCACGCTGCCGGCTCCCCCCCTGTAGGAGGGGCAAGGAGACTGAGCATGGCCTACGTGATGATCGTGGACGACGACGAGGACTTCGCTCTTGCCACGGCGATGGCGCTGCGCAGCGATGGCCACGACGTCCATGTAGAAGTCGAGACCGGGCAAGCCTTCGACAGCATGTTGGAGCGGAGACCGGACCTGGCAATCCTCGACGTCATGTTCCCCGAGAGTATCTCCGCCGGCTTTGACCTGGCCCGTACGATGCGTGTAAACGCGCAGGAGCTCAAAGATGTGCCGATCCTGTTCCTCACCGCCCTGAATCAGCGCTTCCCCCTAGGTCTGAACACGGAGGACATTGAGGAAGTAGGACTTGAGGCCAACGGGTTCCTGGAGAAGCCCGTGGAATTCGACGTGCTGCGGCGCATGGTGGCAAGTTTGACATGTGGATCGGGGCCGGACAGCAACAACTGACCGGTCCTGACGGCTCCCGGGCGCGAGGCAGGGACCGGCATGCCGACGGAACTGGCAGGCAAGCGGAGGGCTACTGCCCTGGCGCCGGGGAAGCACGAGAGCAGCGCAAGGGGCCACCCTTGGCGACGAGCGACATGAACGTGGCAGGCGTCTATGAGCTCCCGTTGACAGCGCCTTGCCCATCCTCCGGGAGCCGTGCCACACCTGCCGCGGGCGGCCTGCCCGAGGACATGCTTGTCACAAACGTCCTGTGGCTGTGTCGCCTGCGTTGGATCGTGGTGGGCGCGTTGGTCCTGTTCGGCGCACTCGGACTCTCCCCCACATGGCTGCCCGGGATGGGGGTCCTTCCGCATCCCGACTGGCCCTTCGCCGTCGCAGTCGCTCTGGCGCTCGCCAACGCCGCCTTTCTGGCACACGCACGGCGTCTGCGGGGCCTGGGCGCCTGCCCCTGGGCGAGGGCTAACCTGCTCGCGCAAATGGTCGTAGACCTTCTGCTTCTCACGGCCGTCGTGCATTTCGTGGGGAGCCTGGAGACCTACATAGCCTTCGCCTACCTCTTCCACATCGTACTGGCCTGCATCTTCTTCACGCGGCCCCTCTCTCTCGCCGTCACCGCTATCGCGTGCTTCCTGTACCTGGCCTGCGTGGCGATTGAGGAGGCCCGGCTGGTGCCCCGAGGTGGCATCTACACCGACATGACCTTGCGGGACCACGTGGCTGGATCGCCCGGGGTGCGCCTGGTGAACACAGGCTGGGCGCTCCTCACGTGGTTTGTTGTCTGGTACCTGGTGTCGTACCTGTCGGCCACCGTCCGCGCACGCGACGCCGAACTGGCCGATAGCAACCGTCGCCTCCTCTCTGCCCAGGAAGAACGATGCGGTCACATGCTCCGCACGACGCACGAACTCAAGGCGCCGTTCTCAGCGATAGATGCGAGCGTGCAGGTTCTCCTCCGCGGCCTTGCCGGCCCGCTCTCATCGGACGCCCAGGAGATTCTCACGCGCGTCTCGACGCGGTCGCGTCGCCTGGCCGCGGAGATCCAGGAAATGCTCCAACTCGCCAACCTGCAATCTACCGTGCAGAACCCTCCCCGGAGGGAGCAGATTGACCTTGCGGATATGCTCCGCTCCTGTGTCGCCCAGATGCGGCCATTGGCCGAGGAACGTGGCATCCGCATTGAGGAACAGATCGAGCCCGCCTGCGTGCGCGGTGTCGAGGAGTACCTCAGGATGCTACTCGCAAACCTCCTTGCGAATGCGGTAGCCTACTCTCACCGCGGCGGCGACGTTCGGGTGGCTTGTAGCCAGAAGCGTGCGGACGGGCCCGTTGTGACCATCGAGGACAATGGGATCGGGATCCCAGCCGGCAAGCTCCCCCACATCTTCGACGAATACTACCGCACCAGCGAGGCCGCGCAGCACAACCGAGAGTCCACAGGGCTTGGACTCGCGATCGTGCGCCATGTTGCCCAGGCGCACGGGATCCGGGTCCGTGTCAGCAGCGCGCCCAACGCTGGGACAACCTTCACCCTGACGTTCCCTGAGGATCCCAACTTCGCCATCACATGCAAGGAGAAGGGACTTGGGCTACATACTGATTGTTGATGACGACGAGGACTTCGCCCTTGCGGCAGCGAGAGTTCTGCGTGAGGGCGGCCACGAGGTCCAGCTCGTGCTCGACACCGACAGCGCGGTACGGAGCATGGAACAGCGGCGGCCGCAACTCGCGATCCTGGACGTCATGTTCCCCGAGAGCAGCTCAGCCGGCTTCGAGCTGGCGCGGACCATGCGGCACCATAAGGAGAACCTGAGGGGTATCCCTATCCTGTTCCTGACTGCCGTAAACCAGAGATTCCCTCTGGGCTTCAGCTCCCGCGATATTGATGATACCTGGCTTCCAGCCGACGACTTCCTGGAGAAGCCCGTAAGCCTTGAGCTGCTGCGAAGCAAGGTCGAGAAACTGCTCGGCGGCAGGGCTGCCGTGTCAAAGGAGGTGACCTCATGATCACCCCGCGTGATGCCGTCCGACTTGTGCTGAAACACACGCGCCCTCTGGGCGCGACGCGGCTGGGCCTTGCGCAGGCCCTCGGGCATTGCCTTGCCGAAGACGTGCGCGCCGACCGCGATCTGCCGCCCGCCGACCGCTCGGCCATGGACGGTTACGCTGTGCGCTTCGCCGACCTTGCGAGGATTCCGTGCGATCTCCGCCTGAAGGGCGAGGTCGCAGCGGGAAGCGCCGCCCGCCCGCGCGTTACCGCGGGCTCCTGCGTGCGAATCCTCACGGGCGGCAACGTGCCCCCCGGCGCCGACACCGTGATCGTGGTGGAGCAGACGGAGGCCCGCAACGGGCACGTGACGGTCCAAGGACGCCCAGCGCAGGGCGCGAATATCCTCCGCAGAGGGGAAGATGCCCGCAGGGGAACCGTCCTGCTGCGCAAAGGCACGGTTCTCGGCCCCCTTCAGATCGGCACTTGCGCCGCCGTCGGGAAGGCCCGGGTGCTTGTCCGCCGACGCCCGTCGGTCGCTGTCTTGTGCACTGGCGAGGAGCTGCGCGCCCCGGAAGCGTCGGTGCGCGCGCACGAGATTCGCAACTCCAACGGCCCGATGCTCTTCGCCGCCCTCGCAGCGTGGGGGTATCCCGGCGCCCCGTGCGCGACAGCGCCTGACGATGTGGCCCTGCTCACCGACGCCCTTCGCGACCATCTCGCCCGCCACGACGTGGTGCTGCTCACGGGCGGCGTCTCCGTGGGCAACTACGACTTCGTGCGGGAGGCCGTGGAGCGCATTGGCGCAACCGTCCGATTCCACGGCGTGGCCATGAAGCCGGGCAAGCCTTGTCTCTATGCCACAACGCGGGAAGGCAGGCACGTGTTCGGGTTGCCGGGCAACCCCCTGAGCGCCATGAACGGTTTCCACGAGTTCGCCCTGGTCGCCCTTCGCCGCCTCAGCGGTCTGTCCCCAAGCAAGTGCCAGTCAGGTCTTCGCGTGGTATTGGCCAGTCGCCTTACCTCCCCGGGCGGCCGCGCGCGCTACCTCCTGGCGCGGCTTGCCTGGAATGGTGAGGGGCCCATTGCGACGCCGATTGCCACTCGCAGCTCCGCTGACCTCGTTGCCGGGGGCAGCGCCGACGGCGTCCTCGTTGTCCCCGGCGACACCCGCGAGATGCCGACAGGCTCTGCCGCTGAGTTCCGTCCGTGGAGGCCGTGGCGGTGAGTCGGATGCTCGATTATCCGCCGCTCTCGCTGCGCATCTCGGTCACCGACCGGTGCCAGTTGCGGTGTGTGTATTGCACCCCTCGCGCCGCCGGTACGGCCAGACGTTCAGCGCGCCTGACCTTCGATGAGATCCTGCGGTTTGTGCGCGCCGTGCAGGGTCGGCTTGCCCTGCGCAAGGTCCATCTGACCGGCGGCGAGCCCTTGTGCCGCCCAAGGATCGCCGATCTGGTCCGCTCACTGGCCGGCGAGGGCATCGGGGAGCTCGCTCTTACGACCAACGGCCAGCGCCTCACCAAGCTGGCCCCCACGCTGAAGCGCGCGGGACTCCGCCGAGTCAACGTGAGCCTCGACAGCCTCGATCCACAGGTGTTCTACACCCTCACGGGCGGCGGGAGGCTCGCAGACACGCTTGCGGGCCTCGATGCCGCTCTCGAGTGCGGCCTTGGCCCAGTGAAGCTCAACACCGTGGTCCTCCGTGGCTACAACGACAGTGAAGTTGTGTCCCTGGCGCGCTACGGGCTTGAGCGCGGCTGCCATGTTCGCTTCCTTGAACTCATGCCCATTGGATGTATCCGGAGGCGCTTCGCCCGCCTTTTCGTGTCCTCCGCTGAGGTGCAGTCGAGATTGCAGCGTGCCTTCAGGTTTGAGCCTCTTCCGCGGGCGCCCAGCGCAAGCAGTCAAGACTTCCGCGTCCGGGGTGACCGTGACCTCGAAGGAACGCTCGGCTTCATCTCGCCCGAGAGTGCGCCCTTCTGCGCGGGGTGTACACGGCTCCGGCTCACAAGCACGGGCCAACTGATCGCTTGCCTGGCGCGGGGGACGGGGCTCCGCGTCGCTGGGCTTCTGCGGAGCAATGCGCCGGAGGCTATGGAGCGACTCCAGGAGATCGTCGGGGCCCTGCTGGCCCGTAAGCAGGCCCGTGCTTCCTTCGGCGCGGCGCAGCCCATGCTTGCGGTCGGGGGGTGACGCATGAGTGTGCTGGCCACGGCCAATGGCTCCGCCAGAAGACACAGCTCGTAAGCGGGCTATGCTCAGTTGGGATGGAGTTCGAGATGCTCAATGAACTGCCCATCTTCAGCGTCTGCGGCTGGAGCGGCGCGGGGAAGACCACACTGCTCGAACGCATCGTGCGCCACTTCTGCGGGCAGGGGCTCCGCGTCGCCGTTATCAAGCACGACGTGCACGGCATCAACATAGACACCCCCGGCAAGGACAGCGACCGGTTCTTCCAGGCGGGCGCGGACATTCTCCTGCAGGGTCCCGCCCAGGAGTTCCTTCGCGTCCACGGCACCGAGGATCACAGGCTGCTCGCCGCCTTGCATGCCTTGGCACAGCGTTATGACCTCATCCTCGTCGAAGGGCACAAGGGTACTCCGCTCCCCAAGGTGTGGCTCCTGAGCGATGGGGAGACCCAGCCGCCGCCCAACGCCGGCAATGTCCTCGCCGTCCTGCCGCGCGATGCCGACAGGTTCGCCGCGCTGCGCGGCCTCCTCACCGACTGGTTGCCACGGCAGTGGCTCAAGCCCCCCGTCTACGGCTGCGTGCTCATCGGCGGCAGAAGCACCCGCTTCGGCAGGCCCAAGCACCTGGTCGTCTCCGAGGGGGCTACCTGGCTCGAACGAACCGTGATGCGCCTTCAGGAAGTCACCCAGCAGACCGTCATCGCGGGAGGCGGCCGGGTGCCGGGAAGTCTGGCCGCCTGCGTGCGATTGCCCGACGCTCCCGGCGTTCAGGGGCCGTTGGCGGGCATTCTCGCTGCGATGCGTTGGGCACCGCATGCCTCGTGGCTCGTCGCCTCGTGCGACCTGCCGCGGCTTTCCGCCGATGCGCTGCGTTGGCTGCTCTCCACGCGCGCCCCCGGAGTGTGGGCAACATTCCCCAGGCTGCCCCACGAGGTACACCCCGAGCCACTGCTGGCCCACTACGACTTTCGCGCGCACCACCTACTCGAGGAACTGGTTGCCCAAGGCGACTTCTGTCCCGCCCGAATCACCGCCAATCCCCACATCGTCGCCCCCTGCCCCCCATCACACCTCACACTTGCTTGGCGGAACATCAACACGGAGGCCGACCTCTCAATGCCATGCTTGGAGGCTGTAACCTCTGATGCCGCAAGCCCATAGATGCCCTTGGCCCGGCGTTCGGCCCATTTTGGCCTCGCCTTGCACTTAACACTCGATGCAGGAAGGACTTATGGAGGAATGCTGATGAGGCTACGCTTCCTGGTCGCCATCTTTCCCCTCCTCGCCCTCGCCCTTGCCGGCTGCGCGGCGGGCGTGACGGTCAGCGGCACCCCGCAGTTCGGCATCCAGGCGTGCGTGCTGAGCGCGGAGCCTTTGGTGTTCGGGCAGAGGGACATTGATGCGCGGGCCTACGGCTACGCGGACGGCTCGGTTCTGTGGGGCGCGCCAACGTGGGTGCCTTATGGGCAGCGTTCGGCGGTGTCATGACTGAAACGAATCCACGTAGGCTACGTGGGCATCTTCGCGGACGTGTACTGGACTCGGCCCCTTGAGTGGCTGGCAGGAGTGCTCGGTCGAGTCCCGTAGGGCCCGGAAAGCTGTCTACGTCTATCCCGTGCAGGCGGAGGCGCCAGCGCAGGCAGGCTTTGCGGACACGAAGGAACACCCCGACCCCCACCAACCATGGCAGCTTCATGAGCGACCGCAACAACTCGATGGCACACCCACCTCGACCCGTCTGTAGAACGCCTCGCGGCGCCCCATTGAATGGGTTGCAGGTATTGTGGCACCCGGATAGTCGGGCGCCAGCAGTCGTCTGGGGCGGGTCCAGGCTCAACCTACGCCGCTTCCCTGCGGCAGGTACGACTTCAGCAGGCCGTCCAGGCTCTCCTCGCAGTGGACCGTGCCAATGGGCCCGTGAACCACCTCGGGCGCCGCACACCTCGTGGCTCGTCGCCTCGCGCGACCTAGTGCGGCTTTCCGCCGATGCGCCACGTCGGCTGCTCTCCACGCGCGCCCCGGGCGTGTGGGCCACGCTTCCGATGCTGCCCGCTGGGGCCCACCCCGAGCCCCTCCTGGCTCACTACGACTTCCGGGCCCACCACCTACTCGAGGAGCTGGTCACCCCGGGCGACTTCTGTCCTGCCCGTATCACCACCAATCCCCATATCGCGACCCCCTACATCCCATCCAGCCTCACGCCTGCTTAGCGGAATGTCAACACACGGACTGACCTCCATGCCATTCCCCTACCAGCCTCGATCGAGCGCTGGTCGGCAACAGACCCGAGTCCGCACACTGCGGTCAAGCTCACGCCGCCGGGCTGGGGCACACCGACCAGCCGCTGCCTCCGGGGTCGAGGCGGTTGAGGCGTTCCCTTTGAGTCTGCCCAGGCTACTGCCTGCGCCTGTGCCCGGAAATCTGGCGCCAGATCTTGCACCTACTGGTGTCCATTCGTGTCAACGTTCGAGACCTGGTCGGGGACGGGGAACACCCACAGCCCGAGGACAGTCAGACCCCGGCCCCCGAGCACAGCGAAGCCCGGCAAGTGGTGCGCGCCCTGCCGCGGCCAGGGGCGGCCCACGGCGGCCCAGGGGGCGACCCTCCGCGCCCGTTCGACCCAGGTTGCCAGCGCCAGCAGACAGGCGGCCCCTGGGCCAACGTTCGCGCGCCGCCCCCGACAGGCCCGCGCGCCTGCCAGCCGAGGACTCGATGAAGTGACGACTGGGGAGTGGTGATGCGGCGGGGGCTATGAACGTGACGGCTCTGGGGTGAGGCCGCTCGTATCAGGTCAGACTTCCATCGCCCGCAGAACCTGGGCAGCGCGCTTGCGGACAGTGCCCATCGAGACGCCGAAGAACCGCTCGATTTCGGCGTTGAGAATCCCTGGGACACCGCACCCCCGACGACCACGATTCACCAGAGCGTAGATGATCCCGGCAGCCCAGCCTGCAGGCTTCCCTGCGAGAGGGCCGTCTCCGGCGGCCAAGAACCGAAGGGCCTTCGTCGCGCGCTTCTGCAACGCTGGGTCGGGGTAGCTCCTGAAGAAGCGATCCAGGTAGCGCTGGCAGGCCCGTGTGCTCTGGCTCATGTTGGCTCCTCCAGTCGGGCAGTCGCGCGTGATCGAGAGGCCGAACTCTCGCCAGCCTCAGACCGCCAGTCATCCTACCACGGAGCGCAACCGTGTCAAGCGCTGGAGGCACCCCCCGGCTGTCCTGCGGCTTGCGCGGAGCGGGCCGGGCGCGACGCAACCGCACCCGGCGGGGCCTCCGGAAGCTGTCAACCAACGGGGGCTGTTTAGCAGGTGTGGGCAAAAGGCCGGGCAAAGCGCAGGCCGCGAAGCGGGCCTCGCCCGTCCAGATACGTGCGGGCGACCGAAGCAGGCTTGTTCTCAACTCTCCGCAAGTCATTCGCTGCCAGATGCTTAGCACTCTCGGATGGGCACGCCAGCCGAGTGGGCCTGTCAACCGACTCACGAATTCCGAGTCCCGCTCGGCTCCCCGACGAGGACTCGAACCGCCGCGTTGCAGGAGTAGCAGGTCACCGCCTGGTTCGCGACGAGCGAGGTCCGGTTCCCCACCTTGTCGTAGTTGTACGTGAAGGCGTAGAGGGTGGAGCCCCAGGCGTCCTTCCACTCGGCCTTGGTCAGGCGCTGGAGCCCGTCGTAGGTGTAATACCACCGCGAGCCGTCCTCCCGGCCCGCCTGGACGATGTTCCCGTTGGAGTCGCGGGTGAAATCCAAGGTCGAGATAACCATGGCGTCATCCTATCCCGCGCAACCCCTCCTGTCAAGGGCCTCGCACACTCTCTCCGTCGACGCAATAATCCCGTATGGTGTCCCCCGAACTCCAGGACTTGCCCGCTCGGACACGCAGCATCATCCGCGAGCTATCGATGTCGGCCACCTTCAGTGCGACCACCTCGCTGACGCGAAGCCCCGCCGCGTACGTCGTCATGAGGAGCACGCGGTGCTTCACGCAGTCTGTCGCCGCGAACAGGCGCTTGACCTCCTCGGTACTGAGAACCTGCGGTAACCGTCTGGGTGTCTTGCGCGGCGGGATCGCCCAGGCTACCTCCGGCTTGCCAAGGACCTGGGAGTAGAAGAACCGGATGGCAGAGCTGGCTGTGTTCACGGTGGACCACTCCAGCTTCCGCACCGTCATCAGGTGGAGCAGGTAGCTCTTCACCTCCTCGTGATGGATCTGGTCGGGCGAGCGATGATAGAACCCCGCCAGTTCCCCAACCAGGCGCAGGTACGCCTCCTGCGTCCCCGGCGCGAACCTGCGAAGCTGCATCTCCCGCACCATGCGTTCCCTGAGCACACCCATCGTGTCCCGCCTCCAACAGAGAGCGAACGGGGCATCCACACCGGACACCCGCATGGAGGCAGTATAAAAGCACTACAGGACATGATGCAGGAAACGACCCGACTCCCACACCCGACCGCCAGTGCGCCCCTCTCCTCGTATTCCGACCACCGCGAAGCGGTTTAGTTCGATTGACATTTGAAGGCTTGACACCCTCTTCCCTGACCCCATTGATGCAGAATTCATATGGGCGTGGTCCGTTTCGGACACTGCGTAAGTTGAGGAAATGTCGTGCATTACAGCAGAAGACCCTTGAATTCACGGCCCCCTCTGGGGCATACATGTTGTTGTTCCCCGAATGTATGTTCCCCGGGA
>VGYV01000039.1 GCA_016872855.1 Planctomycetota bacterium | reverse complement strand
CGCATGCCTGTGCCAGAGGCGGCAAGCGAGGTCCACGTAGCCTTTCTCCCGCCAATGTCGGGGCTTGCGGCTATCGAGGACCGCCTCCTTCCTGGGACGATCAACGTGCGGATCGGGGAAGGCCGAACCGCCGATGTCCTCCGCAACTTGTGCTACGACATCTACCTAAAGGGCGACGACGCCAGCTCAGAGTGGACGCGACTTGTGGACCACGTCGGGGAACTGTTTGGTGTGGCCCTCGACCCGCCCATACTGATTGCTGAGAGAGGCCAGGTAACGATGTCGTACCGCGACAAGAAGGATGTCAGGCTTGACCTGGCGTCCTCGGGGCGCGGCCTCCAGCAGACGCTTCTGTTGCTCGCCCACCTGTACAGCAACCCCAAGACAGTGCTGCTTATTGACGAGCCCGACGCCCACCTCGAGATTCTGCGGCAGCGCCAGACCTACCAGTTGATCACGGAGATCGCTGAGCAGCAAGGTTGCCAGCTCATAGTGGCAAGCCACTCGGAAGTAGTCCTCAACGAAGCGGCAGACAAGGATGTCGTCGTCGCCTTCGTCGGGCGACCACATCGCATTGACGACCGCGGAAGCCAGCTTCTCAAGTCGCTCAAGGAGATTGGCTACGACCAGTATTACCAGGCCGAGCAAACCGGCTGGGTGCTTTACCTCGAAGGGCCCACTGATCTCGCTATCCTTCGCGCCTTTGCTGAGACACTTGACCACCCGGCCAAGGCGGCGCTGGAACGCCCCTTCGTCCGCCCTGTGCTGAACCAGCCCCAGAAGGCCCGCGATCATTTCTTCGGACTCCGCGAGGCCAAGCATGACTTGGTTGGTCTGGCCCTCTTCGACCGCATCAGCGAGCCGTTGCGCCAGGAGGGGCCTCTCCATGAGCTGGCGTGGCAGCGCCGCGAGATCGAGAACTATCTCTGCTGCCCTGAGGCCCTCTTCGCTTACGCGGAGAGTTCCGCGGCCGAAGTCACAGCGGGGCCTCTCTTCGTTGCCAGGGAAGCGGCCCAACGCAGGGCCGCGATGGAAGAGGCCATCAACGAAGGCAGGAAGGCCCTCGCTTTCCGCGAGCAAGACCCCTTCTCCCCGGACATCAAGGTCAGCGATGAGTTCCTTGATCCTCTCTTCCGAACGTACTTCAGGAAACTCGGGCTGTACAACCTGATGGAGAAGACCGACTACCACGTTCTCGCTCGCTTCGTTCCCAAGAACCTGATTGACGACGAGGTGAGGGAGAAACTCGACGCGATCGTTGAGACAGCCGCCAGAGCGAAACCCGTGGCCTCTGAGTAGGAAGCACCGCAATGCAGATCGAGCACCTGGGCATGGATGTGCGCGAGCCGGCCGCGATGGCCGATTGGTATGTGAAGCATCTGGGCATGCGCGTGGTGCTGGCCAAGGACGAGCCGGTGCCCGTCCGCTTCCTGGCGGATTCTGCGAACCACGTGATAATCGAGCTCTACAACAACCCTGTCGTGAAGCCGCTCGACTTCCCGGCGATTGACCCGCTGATGCTTCACCTGGCCTTCTGCTCGAACGACGTGAAGGCGGATTACCAGCGCCTCCTGGCGGCCGGGGCCACGGCTGCGACCGAGCCGAAGGTGTTGCCCGCTGGCGACGAGATCGCCATCGTCCGGGACCCCTGGGACTTCGCCGTGCAACTCGTGAAGCGCCGCATGCCGATGCTTTGAGGCCGCCCTTGAGTTGGGCCGATCCGTCGGATCCGTCGGATCCGACCGATCGAACACCCTCTCTCGTTCCCAAGCTCCTGCTTGGGAACGGCATTGTGGAAGCTCCCGCTTCCCCGAGCCAGCGGGAGCTGGGAAGACGCCGTTGCGAAGCAGGAGCTTCGCAACGAGAGAGACAGACCGAACAAACACAGGACGCAGAACGTGCCTCTCGCCCTGCGTAAAGCCCTGCCCATCTTCCTCATCTTCGCCCTCGCGGCGTTCCTGCTGCTGGCCCACGTCGGCGCGCCCCCTCTCGACGAGGCCGAAGCGCGCTCGGCCATTGTCTCGCGCCACATGCTCAACACGGGCCAGTGGGTGTGGCCGGTGCCTAACAAGCCATTCACGTGCGAGAAGTCGCCGCTCGTCTACTGGCAGTCGGTGCCCTTCGCCTGGCTTTCGGGCGGGATGACCGAGCTTGCCGCCAGGCTCCCTTCAGTCCTCTGGGCGTTCGCGCTGCTCTTCCTCACGTGGAAGCTGGCGCGGCATTGGCACGACGACCTGGCGGCGCTCTTCTCTGCCGCGGCGCTGGCCACGAGCTACGGCTTCATCCACTGGGGCCGCCACGGCACGGTCGAGATGGCCCAGGCGGCGGCTATCCTGTGGTGCCTGTGGCACTTCGTGAAGCATCGGGCCGACGCTGGCCGCCGCTGGCTCTACCCGTGCGGCCTCCTTGTTGGGCTCGCCGCCAACTTCGGCGCGTGGGGGGCTTACGGCGTTGTGGTCCTCGGCGCCCTCGTTGTCTCCGCGATGGCGAGGGACTGGGCCTGGCTCAGGCCGGCGAGGACAGTTCTCCTCGCCCTTCTTGTCTCCTTTGCCGTGTTCCTCGCGTTGCCGCTCGCGGCGAGCATCGGGACGGGGTCCGCCGGGCCGCTTCGGGCGCTCTGGCGCGAGCACGTTCTGCGCCACCTTCAGCCTTTGCCGCGCGCATATGCCTGGCACTTCGACCTACTCGGGCTCGTCGGCTTTGCCGCGCCCTGGCTCGTGCTCGCGCCGATCTCGTTGTTCCACGATTTGTGGGCATGGCGGCGGCGAGGGGCGGGCGTTCCTGTTGCGACCCCTGTCGCCGGGGTCGTGGCCGCATGGCTTCTCCTCTCGAGTTCCACGGAGCCACGGAGGCTTCTCCCCATAGTCCCGTTCGCGAGCATCATCGCCGGGCATGTGCTGGCCCGGTTCGCGAAGGGGGACCTGGCGGTGGTGGCAAGGGGAGCGGTCCGCGCGCTGGTCCTGGCTGGCGGCCTGCTCGTTCTCTGCCTGCTAGGGCTCAGCTTCACAGAGTCATCATTCGGCGAGCTCGTTCGCTGGGACTACCTCGCGCTCATGTCCCTGGTGGCCACTGCGGGGCTGGCGTTGGTGGTCGGCGCCATCTTCAGCAACGGTCACGCGGTCTTGCTCGGCGTCGGGGCCATCTTCGTCAGCTACGTTGCCCACTTTGTCCCCGTCACGGCAGAGCGGAAGGAAGGCATCGCGGAGGTGGCGGCGATGGGTAAGCCCATCGCCCTGCTTGGCGAGCCCCGCGCGAACGTGGTCTTCTACCTGACCGGTCCCTACCACGTTGTTGGCGATCTGGCTGCCGCCGAGAAATGGGCGTCCGAAACCAACGGCGTCGTCGTAGGCCCGAGGGAAGCCGTGCGCTCTCCCTGGGATTCCGTCGTCGGCGGGCGCACGTGGATGGCCATGGTGTGGCGGCCGGTCTCCATGGCGGTTTCTCTCACCCGCGACCCAGCATGGCTGGCGAAGCATCCGCTGCGGGGACTGAAGAGCGAGACGCTGACCTATGTGTTCAGCGCGGAGAGCGGCATCCGCTTTGACCTGGGCATCGTGACAATGCGGCTCGCACGCGAAGAGGGCAAGGATGGCCGCGAGCTGGCCATCGCCGCCCAATCGAAGGGTGGCGTCTATCCCATGCAGTCCACCATCACGTCGCGCCTGCGCGACAGCGACCTCGCCCAGCTCGGGGCCGATGACCACCGCACCAGGCCCTCCTTTAAGCACCGCCGCTTCACGTGGCACCCCGAGGGGGTGGACTACCATCGCTTCGACCACTGCAAGGACCCCGCCTGCCGCGACCCTGGCCACATGGTCACAGGCCGCGATGGCAGGGCCGCCCACTGCGCCGAGTACAAGCGCTGCAAGAAGATGGAGCACCGCGTCTGGCGCCTCAAGGAGGCATTCCGCGACCCCGGCGCCCGCGACTCCTGGCACGTCGTCGCCGCCTGCTACGTCGCCCGTGGCTTCGACCTCACGCCCCACGCCCCGCCCCAGGTCATCCGCGTCATCAACAACCAGCAGATGTGGGACGTCGCTCTCCGCGGCGTCACTGAGATGGCCATCACAGTGCCCGCCGGCGAGTTCGAATGCGTCAAGCTTGCCTTCGACGCCACGCCGGTGAACAAGGAGGCCCAGGAGAGCGCCGACGAGGCGGAAGGCCCCTTCGGCCTCACCGGCCACGTGGAACTCTACGTAGACAAGGCGACCCGGCTGCTCGTGTTGCTCGACGGCGAGATAGAGCTCGGGGCCAAGTTCAAGGTGCGGGTGATGCTGGCGAAGCGCGAGGCGGAGGCCCAGCCGTAGCCGGCGCCCTCATTCGAGCTTGTGCACCCGCACGTCGTCGAACCACGCCACGTCGTCGGCCGTCGGCTGATCGGCCACGCAGAGGAGCAGCACGAGGCGGCCCACGCCTTCTGGCACTTCCACCACGCCGAACACCTCGCCCCACGCCTCCCGCCCGCCCGGCAGGGCATGCACGCCTGCACGCGGGTCTTCGCAGTGGATGAGCACGTCGAGGGCCTCAGCCGCCCACTTGCCTTCCGCGGTCTGCCACCGCACGCGCAGCCAGGCCTCGGCCTTGCCCTGGAGGCGGCGGACCGCGCCGACCGCATAGTGTTCGCCCGGCTTCACAGGGCAGCTCTGGAGGAAGCAGCCGTTGGCGACGCCCGCGGCCCTCGCGGCACCCTTGCCCGCGGCGCCCGCGTCGCGGTCCCAGGTGAAGGCGCCCTTCGACTTCTCGTGCTGCCAGGCGCTCCAGCCGGCGGGGGGACGCCCCTCCTTCCACTCGACGGGTGTGCCCTCGAAGCTGAGGGCCTTGTCGGAGCCGAAGTCGCCGTTGCGGGCCAGGTTGATGAGGGTGCCCGCCTTCGCGAGCGCGGCCATCTCGGTGCGGGCGTAGTCGAGGGGGTCGCGGGCGAGGCGAAGGGCCTTGTCGCAGCCGGGCAGGGCCTCGGGCCACGTCTGGTCCTTCACCCGCTTGTTGGGGGTGGGCCACCAGCGGAACTGCTCGCCGTAGACCCACACGTATTCGTCGGCCACGCGGAGAGCAGTGCGAAGGTTCGCCCGCAGGCGGTCCACGCGCGAGCTGCCGTCCCCGGCAATGTACCACGGAGAGGTCGGCGGGTTCCAGTAGGCGTCGAGGTAGATGCCAAAGCCCACCTGCACCTGGGCGCGGTACTTGGCGCGGTTCTCGGGCGAGACAAGTTCCTGGCAGGCGCCCTTGATGAGCAGGGCGGATTCGAGGTACTGCTCGACTCGGCTGTAGAGGTAGGCCATCTCGCAGCCGTCCACCAGCGTCACGGTCGGCGGCGCGGCGTCGAGCCAGCCGTCAATGAACGCGGGCAGCAGGCCGTAGCCCTGGGCGGCGAGCACGCGGCTCGGGTTGGCGTGGCCCGCGGCGTTCGCGGCGACGATGTTCATGAAGTAGCAGAACAGCACGGCGTCGGGAAACTCCTCTGCGACGGCCTTCATCACTTGGCGGCCACGCTCGCGGGCCTTGGCGGCGTAGGCATCGAAGGTGTGCTTGTCCCGTTCGGGCTGGGCGGCGTAGCCGAACTGGTTGTGGGGCGGGGTGTAGGGCTCGGGGTCGAAGAGCAGGCCCTTGAGGCCGCCCTGCCTGGCGAGCCAGGCGGCGATGCGCCAATGCTCGACGATGCTCGCCCAGCCGGCGTCATCGTGCCAGTCCACGTTGCCCGGATTGGCGCCCAGGATGAGGAAGTTGTCGGTGAAGCGGGTGAACTTGCAGGCCTTGAGGTCGGCGACGCAGGGCTGGAACCATTCGCGCTGCCACTTGTCCGCGGCGAAGGCGGTGCGGAGGTGGCAACGGCGCTTCTCGTCTACCCGTCCGACGGCGTTCACGACCACGCCGTCCAATGGCGACTTCTCCATCTCGGCCAAGTTGGCCAGCAGCCGCTCCGTGTCGGGCTGGTCCCAGCCGGTCGCGATGAGCTTCTTGGGGCGGCGCGCGTCGGTCGCGCACGCCGCGGCGGCAGCCGCGGCGAGGATGAGGGCCGTTCGGCGGAGCATGGTCAGCCACCTCCTAATGCGGCCTATGGCCGCAACCAAAGGGGATGATTGGATGATTGGATGATTGGATGAATGGATGATCGCCTGACACCCATCCACCCATCCATTCATCCATTCATCCCTCAACTCCAGGAGCGCTCCCGAGCTTGAGCATACAGCCGCCTCGGGCCGCGAGTCAAGGGCGAGAGATTTGAGTGGAACCTCCGTGTGGGTGTGCTATAATGTGGGGGAACACACGCGGCCCCCATTGCCGGGGGCGTTCGGCAGGCAAGGAGGCAAGGTATGGGCATGACGTGGCGCTCTGGCGTGGGCGTGGCACTGGTGGCGGCGCTCCTGGCGTGTTCGATGGCGAGCGGGGCGGCGGCGGAGGGTCCCGCGCCCGGGGAGCCGGCGGCCGAGCCGCGCCTGCCCGGCACCGGGCCGCTGGCCCGGCTGGGGCGCGGGGCGGCGAACGTCCTGCTCTCGCCGCTGGAGGTCCCCGCCACGATGGTGCGGGTGGGGAACGAGCACAACGCGTTCTACGGCCTGTGGGCGGGCGCGCTCGAGGGACTGGGCAACGGCCTGGTGCGCCTGTCGGCGGGCGTCCTCGAGGTGCTCACGTTTCCCCTTCGCAGCGACGGCTTGCCGCTCTACCACAAGCGGCTGGGCGAGCGAGCGCTGCCGCCGGGGCGGCCGCCGCTGAACGTGACGATGCCCTGACGCCAATTCCGACGGAATTGGCTGGAACTTTGCTGCGGGCCTGGTATAATGTCTGAGGTCGAGGCCAAGCGCGCTCAGGGCGCGCCGTGGCCGGCGTGCCTGGCGACCGATTGGCGTGTTCAGCTTCTGTTGGCGGTTGCTGCCGTCGGGCTGGCGCTAGCCGTAGGGGCTGTTCTCGGCGAGCGGCAGGTACCGCGCAGAAAGAGCGTGCCGGCTGCACCGGCCCGGATGCCCGAGGCGTTGCTGCTTGCCGACTCGTGGCGTGCGGCGGCAGCGGGGGACGAGAAGGCGTATCTCGCCTGCTTCACGGGCGAGGCCCGCGAGGAGCTGGCGGCCCGCCTGGCACGTGTCGGGCGTGAGGCGTTTCGCAAGGAGCTTCGGGCGACCGCGCAGGGGGCGCTCGGCGTCGAATGGGGGCCGCCGCAGCCGGCGGCCGATGGCGGGCTGCGGTTTCCCGTGAGCGTGCTCCGCACCGATGGCGCGGAGGCGTTCGACTACGCGGTCGTGAAGGTGGGGGCGGATTGGCGCATCCGGTCGGTGGCGCAACGTGGCCGCCGGGCGGTGGCCCCGCCGGCGACAGAGCGGCTCGGGCCACCGGCAAAGGAAGGAGGCCAGAAATGAGCTACGCGATGCGATGGCTGCTCCTGACGGCTGTGGTCGCTCTGGCCGCCGTCGTGGGACCTGCCTCCCGCGCGAGCGCGGCCGCCTCCACGGGGTGAGCGGTCGCCGACAGCATGCTGGACAGGTCGTCCAGCTCCACCTACGGCGGCAGCACCACACCCCTCGAGGGCTTCACGCGCGGCGTGCTGAGGGCCGTGACCTCGCCGCTCCAGCTCCCGGTCACCATCCTGAAGACCTCGGTGCAGAAGAACATCTTCTACGGCACGACCATCGGGGCAGTGAAGGGCATGGCCAACGGCGTGTCAGATGCCGTCGGGGGCACCGTGCAGGCGCTCTCGAGCGCGATCCCGCCGAACCCGTGGGAACTGGTGAGCCGGAAGCTGGCCTATATCAGTGCCTTCAAGTGACGAGGGTGCAGTAACGGACTTGCGCGGCTGGGCACACTAGAAACCAAACCCAGCCTGTCTGGGTTTGGTCTCTTCTCGGCGCCGCGGGCCAAGGCGCGGGGAGACCGAGCCCTTACTGCACCCCTCAGTGACGGGCGCGTTGCCTCCGGAAGACTCTGGTAGCACGATGGCTGAGGGACCGGATCCTGCTGTCTTCATGCGGCGGGCGCTCGATCTGGCCGAGCGCGGGCGGGGATGGGTCGAGCCCAACCCCCTTGTCGGCGCCGTCGTAGTGCGCGACGGCCAGATCGTGGGGGAGGGCCACCACGAACGCTTCGGCGGCCCCCATGCGGAGCCGAACGCCATCGCCGCCGCGGGCGACGCCTGCCGCGGAGCCACCCTCTACGTCACCCTCGAACCCTGCACCCACCACGGCAAGACGCCGCCCTGCGTCCCGGCCGTTGTGGCGGCCGGCTTCGCCCGCGTCGTCGCGGCCATGATTGACCCCGACCCGCGCACCCAGGGGCGCGGCCTCGAACAGCTCCGGGCCGCCGGCCTCGACGTCGAGGTCGGCCTCCTCGAGGCCGACGCCCAGCGCCTCAACGCCCCTTTTGTAAAACTCACCAAGCGCGGCCTGCCCTTCGTCGCCGCCAAGTGGGCCATGAGCCTCGACGGCAAGACGGCCACCCGCATCGGCGACTCCCGCTGGATCTCCTCGGAGCCCTCACGTGAACTCGTCCACACCCTCCGCGGCCAGATGGACGCCATTCTCATAGGCGTCGGCACGGCGCTGGCCGACGACCCGCTGCTCACCGCGCGGCCGCCCGGGCCGCGGACCCCGGCCCGCATCGTCGCCGACGAGCAGGCCCGCCTGCCCCTCTACAGCCAGCTCCTCCAGACATCCGCCGAGGCGCCCCTCATCATCGCCACCACCGAGGCAGCGCCCCCCGAACGCCGCGCCGCCCTGGCCGCCAAGGGCGCCGAAATCCTCGTCCTCCCCATGCAGCGCGGCGGCGTCAGCCTCCGAGCGCTCATGGCCGAGCTCGGCCGCCGGCGCATGACCAACGTCCTCCTCGAAGGGGGCGGCGAACTCTGCGCCGCAGCACTCGCCGCCGGCATCGTGGACAAGTTGCTCGTCTTCATCGCCCCCCGCCTCATTGGCGGTCGCGAGGCCCGCACCCCCGTCGAGGGCGACGGCGCGGCCACCATGGCGCAGGCCATCAATGCCCGTGACTGGACCGTCCGCCGCATCGGCGACGACGCGCTCATCGAGGCCTGGCTGTAGCACGCCGCCTCAAGCGATCACCCGCGCCGCTCGCCAGCGAGCGGCACCGAGTGGGGCGAAGGACTGGCCACTGCCCGCGGCACCCCCTGCGCCGCCTCGCCCCTCTCCCCGAGGGGGAGAACGGGCAAGGAGGATTATGATGAGGGGAATGGCGTGGAGATAAGGGCGACGAACGAGCCGCAGAGGAAGACGAAGACTGCCTAAAGGCAGGACTCTCAACAGGTTATGGCCTCGCTCGGCGCCCCGAAGATCGCTTCGGGCGGATTAGGCTTATTCGGTGAGGATCAGGTCGCCGACGGAGTCGATCTGCTTCGACTGCACGTCCCCGAACCAGCCGAGGAAGGCGAAGCGGGCACCGGGCGGCGCGGCGCTGGCGGGGTTGAACTCGCCGTCCTTCATTGCGACGGCCTTGGGCAGCGCGAGGCGCCAGGCCACCTCGCGCGGCTCGGGCGCGTTGTTGCGCAGCACCAGCCGCACCAGGGGCGTGCCCTGGGCATCGGCGTCGGGGAGAAGCGTCGCGTCGAGCACGCTACGGACAGGGATGCGGAAGCACAGTTCGCCGACGGTGCGCTTGTCGCGCGAGAGCACGGCGCGGAAGGATGCCTCGCGCGCCCCGGTCTCACGGGGAGCGGTCGCACGGAAGCGGGCCTCGTTCTGGCCGCCGGCCACGGGGGCAACGGCCCAGCCCGGCGGGGCCTGAAGCGACACGTCCGACGCCTGGAGGTCCGCCAGGCGGACGGCGATCTCGGCTGAGGCGCCTCGCACCATCGCCTCGGGGGCGGCGGCCAGCGAGGCCGCGGGCGCCCCGAGCTTCTCGGGCAGCTCGCCTGTTGCGCCATCGTAGAGAAGCAGCATCGGGTCGGCTCCAACGCGCAGGGTGAGGCCAGCCTTGGCGGCGTGGAGTTCGGCGATGCTGCCATCAATTCGCACGAGGCGAACGGCCTCAACACCCGGCAGGGGCACGAGCATATCGCTTGCCGGGCCGTCGTTCCACAGCACCTGGAGGCAGTGGCCTGCCGCGTCGCGGAAGAGCACGGCGCGAATCGAGCCATACTGCCGCTCGGCGGCGAGCTTCTTCACGCAGATGCCGTTGACCACGTTGTAGTAGGCGATGGCGTCGAGCTTGGGGCAGTAGCGGTTGTAGCGGCAGAAGAACACGTTGTGGGCCTGGCCCGAGCTGCCCTCGCCCGTGCCCTTCGGGTCGGGGTACAGAATGCAGAACCACGAAGCATTCTGCCCGCCGCAGGCGAAGAAGGTGGCGAACTTGCGCACGAGGTCTGAGGCCACGGCGAGGCGGGTCATCCCCTGGCTGTTGAGGCCGAGCTCGGTGGACCAGATGGGCTTGCGGTGGCCGTACTTGGCGAAGAGTTCGCCGTAGCGGCGGAAGGTGCGGCGGATGCCCTCCACGTCGTCGTAGGTGTGGAAGTCGTAGACGTCGCAGTACTGCCCGAACCCGGCTGCGAAGTACTCTTCCTCGGGGCCGACGGAGGTGCCAAGGACGTGCACCTCGGGGTCGGCGCTCTTGGCGCCCTCGTAGAGGGCCTTGTAGGCCGCCACGTCCTCGAGCACCTTCGCCCCCTTGCCGTGTGGCTCGTTGCCGAGGCACAGGAGCACCCGTCCCTCGCCGTTGTACTCGCGGACCAGGCGGGCGGCGCCTTCGGAGAGGGCTTTCGCGTCGTACTTCTCGTAGCCCTTGGTGTGGTACTCGATGGCGTGGCCGGGGGTGCCCATCACGGCGCCCATGTCGAACTTGCGGATGTGCTCGAAGCCGGGGGCGTGGGTCTTGTAGGGAGCCGCGGCGTCCCAGCCGCTCCAGATGCCGCAGGTGCGCAGGCCGAGGCGGTCGGCGAGGAGGAAGTACTCGGTGATGCGGTTGTCCCAGTTGCGGCAGGTGAACGGCACGTCGCGCCAAGGGTGCTTCTTGGCCTCCGCGGGCGGGAGCCAGGCGAGCGAGGCGAAGTCCTTGAATGCCTCGCCGCCGGGCCGGGGGACCTCGATGTGGACCTCATAGTATCGGCCCGTCTCGATGGGCGCGCCGGCAAGGTCGAGGGTGGCGGTGTATGTCGGCTCGCCGTCGCGCGTGCGCTCGGCGGGCTGAAGCGTGGCAGTGCGGACGGGCATCTGCTCGGCGCCCCAGTAGTCGCGGAGGGCGTAGCGCACCGTGCGGCGGTCGGCCGGGAGCGGGCGGATGGCCACCAGCGTGAGCTGGGCCTCAGGCTTGTCGCCCGGCAGGAGCAGGTTGCCCAGCCGCTCGGTGGCGAACAGGGCGCGATCAATCTCCTTCCTGCGGCTGGGCGCCAGCCCCTCCACCTCCACGTCGCCCAGGAGGAACGAAGGGGTCTTGCTATCGGGCGAAGCATTGGCGGGGAGGATGACGGTGAGGAGCCGCGGCGGGCCGCGCCACTTGCCGTCGTTGGCTCCGCCCCATGACTCGCTGCCGGCGACCTCGGAGACGTCGAGGGCGACCTGCTGCCACTTGCCGCTCGGCTCGACCGGGATGCCGCCGCGCTTCTGGTGGGTCTGGCCCGTGGCGTCCACCAGGCGGAAGCCGATGCGGCGTGCGCTGTCGGTGCGGATGCGGAAGCGCACGCGGCGGATGTCGTCGGCGTCGAGCGCGCGGAGCGGCCGCTGAGCCTCGATGTAGGCCCCGCCGCCTGTGAAGTCGCCCGCCAGCCGCACGCAGCGCTTGCCGGGGAGCTCAGGGTCTGTGGCGGCCTCGAGCTTGCCCTTGGCCCCGGGGAACTCCTGCCCGAGGCTGATGCCCCACTCGAGCGGGCCGTCGGCCGCCTCGTCTAGTGGCATCCACTTGGCGGCCGCGGGGCCGGCCGCGGGCTGCTCGGGCGCGACGACGGCCTGGATGTCGCCCAGCATCAGCGCGCGGAGCTTGGTGTCGCCCTCGGGCGAGAGGAGGAAGTAAAGCCCCTTCGCCGGGCCATGCCATCTCCCATCGTTCGGGCCGCCCCAGTGCTCGTAGCGGGCCACGTCGGTGACGGCGTCGGGCTTGCCCATCTGACCATAGAACCGCTGGAGCGGAAAGACCACTTTTCGCCAGTCGGGCGACCGGCCGATGCGGTAGACGATCTGGTGGCACTGGCCGGAGGCGTCCACGACGCGGAACTTCAGCGCATCGCAGTCGGCGTCCTTCACGCGGAGCGAGAGGGAGGCGAGAGGCACGTCGGGCAGGCGGCGGCCGGCCTGCACGTAGTTGCCGCCCTTCGTGAAGTCGCCGGTGAGCTTGAGCACCTTCGCGCCATCGAGGGTCTCGACCGTCAGCCCGCCCGCCGCGCCGGGGAACTCGCGGCCGTTGTCAAACGTCCAGCCGAGCGTCTTCGCCTCCGGGTCGAAGAGCGACACGGCCCCCGCCACGGCGACCCGGGCGCCGATGCCCGCCAGGATGCACAACGCGGCGAGTCCCGCGGCGCTCCTCCGCTCCATGCTCACGCTCCTTCCAGAAACCGCAGTGGGGTCCGCCTGCCGGCGCGCTCCCGGGCAACGCTGAGGGCCAGGATACAGCGTCCCCGAACGCCAGTCAAGCCGCTCGACGAGCTTGAACCCGGGCGAGCAACCGGGCATGGATAGACAGGCGCCGCTCCGCCGTGCAAGCCGCCTCGCCAAGGAGAGACCAATGGCCAAACAGCTCGACCTCAAGCGCGAATGCCAGCGGACCCGGCCCGACTTCGTCGTCTACGCGCCGGGGAGCGTGGACGGCTCGTCGGGCGACACGGGGAACGAGCATTTCCTGGTGTTCGACGGCCCCGACGGCTCGCTGATGGCGGTGTGGACGCAGAGCACATTCGAGGGCCGCAGCGACCAGCGGATCGTCTTCTCCCGCAGCGCCGACGGCCGGGCGACCTGGGCCGCGCCCCGCGTCCTCGCGGGCAAGGGGGCCGACCCGAAGACGGGTAAGGGAATGTGCAGTTGGGGCTTCCCACTCGTCGCCAGGAAGGGCCGCATCTACGTCATCTACAGCCGCCATGTCGGCGTCAACGACATCTGGAGCCACACCACCGGCCTGATGGCCGGCATCTACAGCGACGACGCGGGGAAGACCTGGTCCGAGGAGCAAACCATCCCGATGCCGCGCAGCAAGTGGGACAACCCCGACCCCAGCGTGCCGTCGAATTGGATCGTATGGCAGAAGCCGGCGCGATTGTCGGAGGGCAAGTACTTCGCCGGCTTCACCCGCTGGGTCAGCCCCAAGGTGCGACCGCCCACCCCGATCAAGGTGTGGTGGGGCGAACCCTCGGTAGTCGAGTTCCTCCGCTTCGAGAACCTCCACGACAACCCCGAGCCCTCCTGCCTCGTCATCCGCTATTTCATGTCGGACGACCAGGCGCTTCAGGTGGGGCTGATCGGCGCGCCCGTTGCCGGCAACGGGCACCCGAAGGTGAGCGTGGTGCAGGAGCCGAGCATCGTGCCGCTGCCCGACGGGCGGCTCTTCTGCGTGATGCGGGCGACCACCGGCAGCCCCTGGTGCACCGTGTCGGACGACGCGGGGCAGACCTGGCGGGCGCCCGAGCCGCTGCGCTACCGCGACGGCGGTCCCGTGCTCCGCCACCCGTGCAGCCCGTGCCCGATCTACGCCACGGGCGAGGGCCAGTACTTCCTCCTGTTCCACAACCACGACGGGCATTTCGGCCCGTGGAGCCCGATGGAAAGCACCTTTCATCGCCGGCCGATCTACGTCGTGCGGGGCGAGTATCGCAAGGGCGCGCGCCAGCCCGTCTGGTTCTCGGGGCCGCGGTTCCTGATGGACAACGATGGCGTCCCGCTCGGGCCGTTGGGGAAGGGGATGGGCCGCACCGACCTGGCGATGTATGCGAGCATGACCTTCCGCGACGGCGAACCGATCCTCTGGTATCCCGAGCGCAAGTTCTTCCTCCTCGGCAAGAAGCTGCCGATGGCTTGGCTGGCCGAGATGGACGTGCCCGCGAAGTGAGTCCGCAGGCCCGCTGCGCTGCGGCGCCCGGCGCCGCAGGGGCGGCGGCGCACGACACGCCCGGACTTTCTCTCAACCCTTTGGCCGCAATGTGGGTCCTTATGGTGACCCATTGACCCAAGACACAGGACCGCAAACATGGAACCACTGGAGTCCCTGATCGCGCGGTCGCTGGCAGGGGACTCGCGCGCGTTCGGGCAGATCGTGCGCCGCTTCCAGGACATGGCCTTCGGGTATGCATACTCGATCCTGGGCGACTTCCACCTGGCCGAGGACGCCGCACAGGAGGCATTCGTCGAGGCATACCGGAAGCTTCTGACCCTGCGTCAACCTGCTGCGTTCCCTGGCTGGTTCCGGCGCGTCGTTTTCAAGTTCTGTGACCGTCTTTCACGGGTCCGTCGGGTGGCGACCTGCCCACTGGGCACTCAGGCCGAACCCCGCGCCCGCGGGCCGACCCCACCAGAGGCCCTCGAAGCATCCGAGCTGGGGCAGAGAGTCCTGGCTGCCGTGCAGGGGCTTCCCCGGGCAGAACGCCTGGCCACGACGCTCTACTACATAGACGGCTACACGCAGCAGCAGATCGCCCAGTTCACTGAGGAGCCACTCGGCACGGTCAAGAGCCGCCTGCACAATGCGAGGAAGCTCCTGAGTCGGGGGATGATGGCCATGGTATCGGAGACACTGAAGGAGAATGCACCCGACAATGCGTTCGCTCGCCGGGTCACGGAAGCCGTGCGGCTGTATGCGGCCAAAGGCCCCGGGGACGGCCGCCTGGACAGCGGCTGGCACAAGGCGCGCAGGAGGCAGACCTCCAAGCTACTCGCCGGAGGACAGGATGGGTTCCGCGTGGATGTAGCCCTCTCCCATTCGGAGAATGCCCGCATCCGTGCGGAGGCGGCCCTTCACTTCGGCCTTCGCGGGAGCGCTCGGGGCAAAGCCCACTTGCTGCGCCTCATGCGCGACTCAAGCGCGAGGGTCCGCAAGGCCGCGGTCACGCAGTTCGCGCGACTCATCCATCCACAGGGCAGGGAACTGTGCTTTGGGTGGGCGCTGGCCCGAGCTGCGCCCCGCGTGCCCGCGGGCGTGGACAAGCTCGCCGCCATGGTGGCAGACAGTGCCCCCGACGTGCGGCTGACTGCGCTCCAAGCGCTCGCTGCCTATGTCCACCTCGGGGACAAGGTGGTCGGGAACGCGGTGAAGGCCGCCCTGGCGGACCCCACGCACAAAGTGCACCATAACGCGGCGCGAGTGCTGGGCACCCGGTGTCCAGGCTGTGGTTCCGAGCTTCAGATGGATCCCTCGTGGCGCGGCCCCGTGCCGGGCCGCCAAGGAGGCTGACCTCGCCCGGATGGCGTAGCTCAGAGGCAGAGCGCCTGCTTCGGCAGGAGGCCGCGGGTTCGAATCCTGCCCCATCCGGGCCTCCCTCACTGCCTTCAACGTGCCGGGTCGCCTCTGGCTTCCTGGCTTCGGACCGCGGGTCCTTCGCAGACCCGCTCGCCCTTGCGGATTGCTTCGCGACGGCGGTCGGCCCCGATGCGCTCGTCGTTTCTGCTCGGCGGGAAGCTCCTGGCGGGGTGGCTGGCAGAGATGGGGGCGCCGCGGGTCGGCTAGCGGGGGGTGGGACGGACGGCCGGGCGGAAGGAATCCCAGTAGGCCCGGTCGGTGGCGTAGGGGTCCACCGGGTCGGTGGGTCGGAGGCCAGCGGGCAGGATGCCGTAGCGCTGCATTTCGCGTGTGTAGTGCTCGTTGGGTCGGAAGCCGGGCATGTCGAAGCGCCGTATCTCCTCCAGCTTGGCCTTGGCCGCCTGGATGTGGGCGAGGACGGCCTGGTAGTCAGGGTCGGCGGCGTCGGCGAAGATGACGCGGTGTGCGACGGGTCTCGGCGGGCGGCTGCGGTCCTCGCGCACCGGCTGTGGCGGCAGGGGCTCGCCCTCGGCGTATCCGCCGGCTTTGCGGGTCAGAGGCGTGAGGAGGACCAGCGACTTCTCCGGGCGGCTGAGGTCGTAGATGCGATGCCGCGAGAAGCGGCTCAGCGGCCGCTCCCACGAGAGCATGTCACCCCAGGGGTCAATGGGCGTCCTGTGGGTGACGCTGCGAGGCATGGCCGTGCCGTGGCAGCCGGCGCAGCGGCGCCCCAAGGCGTCCCTTGCGGGCGGGGTGGAGGGCCACTCGTCGTCCATCACGCGGCGGGGCTCGTTGTTGCCCCAGCAGCCGCCCACCTGGCCTGTGCCGAGCGCGGCGTAGGTGCCGGCATATTGCGCACCAGTGTCAATCCAGAGCCGCAGGGTGGCGTGCTCGCGCGGGGCGAGCCGCACGTCGTAGTGGCTGCCGTCAATCTTCCGCATCAAGGGCGAGGCGGAGCTGTAGGTGGTGTAGGGCCGGTCGTTGCCGTTCTGGCGCCCGCTGCCGTGGCGGGGGTCGCCTGCGGTGTCCTTCACCTGCCAGTGGAGGAAGAGGTCGTAGTAGCTGAGCGAGTAGACGGGGCCGCGGTCTGAGGCGAGGACGCAGCCGCCGTCGCGCTTCTCGGGGTTGTGGCAGCGGACGCAGTGGCGGTCGAGGACTGGCTGGACGTCGCGCGGGAAGTCGAGCACGCTGGGCACGCCCTCGACGGGCTGGATGGGGCTGGGGGGCCTGGCAAGGGCCTGGGCGGTGGGGCGGCCCGCCACGGCAGGGGCCTGCGTGCGCGGCTCGTGGCAGCCCACGCAGCCGAGGGCCTCGCCCGGCTGGAGCGTGACGAAGCTGCGCATCTGCTTCACGGAGAGGCCGCTGGCGTCGAGTGCGGCGAAGTAGAGGCTGCGCCCGGCGGGCGCCTCGAAGAAGGCCGAGCCGTCGGTCTCCACAGGCACGGTGCCGAGGATGCGTTTGAGGGTGGAGGTGACGCCGTGGCCGATGGGCTGTGAGCCGCCTCCGTGGTAGTTTGCAGGCTTCGGCAGGTCCTCGAGGACCAGGAGCTTCTTGATCGCGCCCCGCATGACGCCCTCCATGTTCCGGCCAGCGTAGGCATCGGCCAGGAAGAGCGTGGCGGCCGGCCCGCCCGCCTCGGAGCGGGGTGGGGCGGCGACCTCGCGGGGACGCGTGAGCACAGGGCGTGGTTCGTGGACCATCTCCGTGGCCTGGTGCAGGACTTCGGCTTCGCCGCTGGCGTTCAGCAGCACCACTTGGTTGCCCCGGGCCACGAGGAACGTGTCCTCGGCGATGGGATAGGGGTCGCGGAAGTCGGCGGGGTCTGGGACCTGTCTCATCGGGGCGTTGGGGCCGAGCCGGCCGTTGATCAGAGCGACGTGGCCCGCGTGCTCATTGATGCCGTGGCCCGGGGAGTGGATGAGAACCACCTGGTGGGTGCCGGGAACGGGGCGGGCATCTATGAACACCCCGCCCGGCTGCATGTTCCCGAAGAAGGCCATTTGCCCCGTGCCATCGGCGTGCATCGTCCACAGGTGGTGAAAGCTCACGGCGTCGCGGTTCACGTACTCCCATCGCGTATAGAGGATGCGGCCATCGGGCAGGACGGCAGGGGTGTTCTCGCTGAAGGTGCCCGAGGACAGGAGGCGGATGCCTTTGCCGTCTGGGCCGCAGCGGTGGAGGGTGGCGGTGGGGGCGAACCAGCAGCCGATGTAGCGCCGGGCGCGCGTTGAGCAGAAAACGATGTCGCCGTCGGGCAGCCAGGCTGGCTCCACGTCGTCCCAAGGGCCGTCGGTGATCTGCCGCACGCCGGCACCGTCGGTGCGCACCTCGTAGAGGTTGTAGTGGTGGCTGCCGCCCTTGCGGTAGGAGAAGAGGATTCGCTTGCCGTCGTGGTGAATTGCGGGGTCGCGGATGGCGCCCTGGGCGTCCTCCAGGAGAGTGGTCAGCTCGGCGGTGCGGGCGTTGAGCTTGGCGAGTTTCCCGCCGTCGCGGCCGTGGAGCCACAGGCTCGGGTCGTGGCAGGCATAGCCGAAGTTCGCGTAGTAGTGGCCGCTAGGGTCGCGGCCCGGGTGGCGGCAGGCGAAGACGACCTCCTCGACGCCGAGGCCGCGGAGCCTGGCGAATGCCTTGGCGCGCGCGGCCAGCTCGCGCTGTTGGCGGGTGGCATCGAGCTGGCGGAGGAGGTCGGCCCGCTGGGCGGCGTGGGCGGCGACCTCTGCGTCGTCCAGAGCGCGGCCCCAGATGGCCAGGTCGTCCACGTAGCCGCGGAAGCGGCATGCCGCGGCGGGCGCGCCCGCCGAGTCGCCAATGCCCAGCCCCTCGCTCTCCGAGGCGAAGACCGTGCCGTCGAACGCTGCCGCCGCGGCGGGGCGGCCGTTGAGGAACACCTTCAGCGTGCTTTTCGCAGGGTCGGCGTCGTTGCGTCGAGCGACGGCGGCGACGTGGTGCCACCGCCCGACCTCGACAGGGCCGCCTTCGCAGATGCCGAACTTCCCGTCCTTCTGCCTGTGGTAGAGGCTGAGCAGGCCGCGGTGGACGGCCAGGTGGTAGGCATATTGTGGAGCCGGCCCCCAGCAGAGGACCAGGCGGCCCCACTCCCCGAACTGTGTCGGATGAATCCACGCCTCGATGGTGTAGGAGGGGCCGAGACGAGTGTCCGCCGAGGCCGGAGCGGCGAGATAGGCTGCGTCGGTGGCCTGGACGCCGAGCGCCAGGGCCTTGCCCGACGTCCCCGGCAACTCCGCTGCTGTGACGAAGCGCGGCGCGGCGGGCCTCCCCGCGGCATCGCGAGCCGTCAGGCCGTCCTGCGATTGGCCCGCGGCCGCCTTGTCCGCCAGCGAGCCATCGAAGTCCCATGAGCACCGAGGCCCATCCGCGGAAGCTCCCGCCTGTGCCCAGGCTGCGATGAGAGCGAGCGCTATCAGGCTGCGGCTGGCCATCCTACTGGCTCCTTGTGCTCGTGACTTGTGGCGGCGAGGGCTTGTCGTACACGCGTTCGCCCTTGCGGATGGCGTCGCGGCGCTGTCTCTCGGCTTGCAGGCATTCCTGGTAGAAGGCTTCGCGGCGCTGGTCCTTCTCGCAGGGGATGAAGCCCGGCATGTCGGCCCGGGGGCGCTTCGCCAGGAAGTCCTTCCCCGCCTGGATGATGGCGAGGGCCTCCTTGTACTGCGGCCCATCCTTCGCCAGCTTACCGAGGCAGGGGCTCACCTCGGGCCGGTCGAAGCTCACCCACGGCCCCGTGCTGCTCGCAAAGTTGTCCTCCCGCTGCCAGTTCACGCCAGTCAGGGCAGCCAGGCGCGCCATCTGCCCGCCGTAGAGGGGACAGCGGCCGCCCAGGTTGTCGGGGTAAGCGCTGTAGTAGCTGGGATAGTAGGGGGCGTTGATGTCTATCCAAGTGACGACGCGGTCGAAGTCCTCCTTGCTCAGCTTCACGTCGTTGTGGCCTTTGAGAATCTGCTGGACGATTCGGCTGGGGTGGGAACCCCAGGAGTAGGGCTGCTGGATGTTGGCCGGCCCGGCTCCGACGGCCTTGATGTAGCCCTTCCGCCACAGTTGGGTGTAGGAGGCGTTGAAGAAGGGATCCTTGTCGCCCGCCAGGACGAGTTTCTCGCCGCCCTTGCCGCCGAAGTCGTGGCACTTGACGCAGTGTCTGTCGAAGACGGGCTGGACCTCGGCCAGGTAGTTGAAGACGCGTGGCTGGCCGTACCACGGCTCGATGCGGCTGGGCTCGCGCCGCAAGGCCAGCGGCGGCGTCTGGCCGGCGCGCGGGGCCTCGTGCCGCCGCTCGTGGCAGCCCACGCAGCCCGTCCGCTCGCCCGACTGGAGCACCGTGCCGCTCCGCATCGAGTGGACCATCATGTCGTTCTCGTCGAGGAGCTGGAAGAAGATGAAGGTGTCGGAGGGGACGGCGAAGTAGGCCGAGCCGTCGGCCTCGACGGGCACGGTGCCCAGGATGCGCTTGGCCGTGAAATCGTGCCAGTTCATCCCCGGGGCCATGAAGCCCTGGCCGTACCACTTGGCGGGGGTCCAGCCCCGTTTCTCGGGCGACTCGACGACGCGAATCTTCTTGACCGTGCCCGGCTTCACGCCCTGCATGTGGGAGCCGAAGTAGACGTCTTGGACGTAGAGATAGCCCTCCTTGCCCTCGAAGTCGCGGCGGGAGGGAGGGAGCGGCGGCTTCGGGCGCGGGGCGAGCGGCATGGGGCTGAAGCAGCTCGGCGGCTCCGCGTGCAGGAGCACCTCATTGCCGAATGTGTCCACGAGGTAGATGCCCAATTCGCTGCCCTTGCCCGTCATGCGGGAGACGAGGAAGTGCCTGTCGCTGAGTGGCCAGGGCGATTCGTACTTGGGCTGAATGGGATTGAGCCGGTCGCAGTCGAAGGCGTCGCCGTCGCGGAGCCAGTCGCGGACGCCTGCGGGCCAGGTGCGGGCGATGGCGGCCTTGCCGTCGGTGGCGATGCGCGGTTCGAGGATGCCAAGCGGCCCCCACATGTTATGGTGGTGGGTGCTGAGGGTGCAGAGGAGGCGGCCCGTGCCGGGGATGGGCTGGCCGTAGTAGACGGCCGCGGGGTCGGCCGTACTGTTGCCGTAGACGGTCGCCTGGTTCGTGCCGTCGGGGTTCACGGACCAGAAGCCGTGGGCGTCACCGAAATTGCGGTCCACGTACTCCCAGCGTTTGTAGAGAATGCGGCCGTCGGGCATCAGGGCCGCGTGGTTTTCGAAGAGGGTGCTCTTCGTGATCTGGTGGATGTTGGCGCCATCGGCCTCGATGCGGAAGAGATTCGCCCCGACATCTTGGCTGCACATGTTGTATTTCGGCTCGCGGGTGGAGGAGAAGACGATGGAGCCGTCGGGCAGGTAGAGGGGGTCGAAGTCGCTCACGCCTGGGGCGAAGGTGAGCTGCTTGAGGCCGGAGCCGTCGCTGTTGATCTCGAAGAGGTGGAGGTTCTCTTTGGGCTCTCGGCGCATGGCGAAGAGGATCTTCTTTGCGTCGAAGCTGACGCACGGGCTTCGGACCACGCCCTGCGGCGCCTCGACGAGGGTCTTCACTTGGCCGGTGCGCGGGTCGAGGGCCTTCAGCGCCCCGCCGCGATGGTACTTGCCATCCGACGCCTCGCCACACTGGGAGAGGGTGTCAATGGCGTGATAGGACGCGATGTACTGGGCGTGGACGCAGAAGATCATTGGCTGGCCGCTCACGAGCGGGTTGGCGACGAGTGCCTCGCGGCGGAGGGACTCGAACTCCGTCGTGCGCTCGGCCCCGGGGGGACGCTTCTCGAGATCGCTCAGGCGGGCCAGGAACTCGGCGCCCTTCGGATAGCGCTCGCCAAAGGTGGCGCAGAGGTCCTCGATGGCCTGCCGCAGGCACGCGGCCGACGCGGGGCTGTAACCTCCCGCAGATTGCCAACCTGCGGGAGGTCGGGCGGGGGATTTCACAGCACTCGCCGCTGGCAGGGGCGGGCAGACGAGGCCCTGCGGGTGGAGCCAGAGGACGTCCCACATCTCCTTGCCCAGGTTGTCGTGGACGAAGCGGATGCTGCGGACCGCGTAGTCGAAGCGGAGCGCCTCGTCGTAGACCTTCTGGTCGCCCGCCGCGAGCGTGCGCTCGACCAGCTTGTGTTCGGTTCCCTGGTCGTCGGTCGCCACGACAGTGAACTTGAGGCCATTGCTGCTCGACCTGGCCGCCTCGTCGGTGAGGGCATACTGGAGCCGCCACGAGGCGCCCTTCGGATAGCTCGCCTTCCACTCGGCCTGGAGTACGTTGCCGTCGGGGAACGAGAGCATCACGAGGCCGGGCCGCCGCTGGCCCCTCACCCAGGCCTCGCCGAGGGCGATGTAGCTGCGCGAATCGCGCTCCCACTCGAACCCGCCGCCGAGCTGGTGATCGGGCAGCGTGTTGCCGCAGGCGTCGCACCAGACGAACCGCTGCCCCTGCGCGTCCCGCACCGCGGCGTCCTTGGGATGGAACAGGCACGCCTCCCCCGCGTCCAGCCCCGGCGACGCCAGGCCGAAAAGCGCGAGGCAGCTCAGAAAGGCAAGCGGCTTCTTCACGATCTCGATCTCTCCGCGTGAACAGCGACGATCCTATGATAGCCGCAGGACGGGACCGTGTCCACCGCGCCTGCTCGCCGCGCCCGCTGTTGCGCGGCGGGGGTGGTTTCGCTTAGTATGCCAGTCGGACCGAATCCGCATCTCGGCGCCCCAACTCATCGGTGAGGAGACGACGCATGGGCAAGACGCATCGCGTGGCGGTGATCGGCTGCGGGAGGACGGGCAGGCTGCACGTGAAGGGCTGGCTCAGCGAGCCGCGGTGCCAGCTCGTGGCGCTCGCCGACGTAGACCGAGCCAAGGCCGAGGCGCTGGCCAAGGCCCACGGCTCCGATGCGGCGATCCACGCGGACTACAAGCCGATGCTCGCCGCCGAGAAGCCCGACCTGGTGAGCATCTGCCTCTGGACCAAGCAACACCTGCCCGCCATCCGCGACTGCGTCGAGGCGGGCGTCCTCGCCATCCACTGCGAGAAGCCGATGGCGGCCACCTGGGGCGAGGCCCAGGAGATCGCCGCCATCGCCCAAGCCTGGGGCGCCCGCGTGACCTTCAGCCACCAGCGCCGCTTCGCCCCCTCCTACGCCCGCGCCCGCGAACTCCTTCACGGCGGACACCTCGGCGAGCTCGAACGCATCGAGGCGTTCAACCCCGCCAACATCCTCGACTGGGGCACCCACACGGTGGACCTCGTGAACATGTACAACAGGGAGACGCCCGCGAAGTGGGTCATGGCCCAGCTCGACGCCCGCGAGGTGAAGAAGTGGTTCGACGTCCCCTTCGAGTTCGCCCTCGTTGGCTCGGTCCGCTTCGAGAATGGCGTGCGGGCCGTCTTCCACTCGGGCGACGACAACGAGTTCCCACAGGGCATCCGCCTCACGGCCAGCCGCGGGGTCATCGAGCTACGCGGCGAATCGAGGCTCCGCTGGCTCCGCTACGGCACGGGCATCTGGGAGGACGTGGACTTCCACACGGGGGCGAGCGACCATAGCCCCATCGCCATCGCCGGGGTGGTGAAGAACCTCATTGACACGCTGGAGACCGGCCACGAGCCGGAGTTGTCGCTCGACCGTGCTCTTCGCGGCACCGAGATCATCTTCGCCATGTACGAATCGTGCCGCCGTCGGGCGCGCGTGGACCTGCCGCTCCAGATCCCCGACAACCCCTTCCTCGCCATGCTCGAAGCAGGCGAATTCGGCAAGGCCTGAGCGCGCGCACGCCCCCGCAGGGGCACGTCGGAGAAACATTGCAGAGTTGTTCAACTCCGCAATGTTGCTCCGGGGGCGCGCCGTGCCGAGTGAGACCCCCGCGCGCCGTCGGGGCGCACTGTCCCCCCCGCACCTTGCGATGCGGGTGACCCCCGGTGGCACAGGCATCTTTGCCTGTGCCGTCAGGGGCGGGACGCCTGTGCCACCGGGTGCCTCAAGCCGAATTGTCAAAGAACAGGCACGGCGGCGCCGACGCTACTTGCGTTGGTTAGGCGTTCGCCGGCCGCCTCCGAGCCGCGCGCGAACAGGAGGATGCGTGCCCGCCGGCCAGACCCCGCATCGCGGATTCCAGATTCCAAATGCCAGATTCCAGATCGAGATCTGGAATCCGCAATCTGGAATCTAGGATTCTCCCTCCGGGCTTCTCTCGTCCCGGCGGGGCGGCTTCCTCAGCCTGGTTCAGGGGCCTTCTTCGCCGCCCTTCGAGCGCCGCTCGTACCACGGAAGAACGCCCCCTGTCCGGGCAGGGCCTTCTCCCGTGCGTAGCTCAAGAGCCCCATCCGCACACGGGGCGGGGGGCAATAATGCCCAAGGGCATAGGACCGATGGGACGGATAGGACGAATAGGACAAAGGAGAGGGTGCTGTTCGGTGTCCTATCGGTCCTGTCTGTCC
>VGYV01000038.1 GCA_016872855.1 Planctomycetota bacterium | reverse complement strand
CGGCGGCGCCCTCACTGGGGACAAGACTGCCTAAAGGCAGGACTCCGAACCGGGAGCGCGGCTCGTTTGGAGTCCCGCCTTCAGGCGGTCTTCGCCCCAATGAGCCGAATCGCTGAAAGCTATTTAGGAGGCTGAGGGAGCGTCACTCCTGGACCCGGAGGCACCAACCGATGAGCATCCCGACCCCTGGGGACCGCCCGTGGGGACCATTCCGCCTCGGCCTGTGCGGCGACCTGTGCCTGCTGCGCCGGGCATTCGAGGCGGCCGGGCTCACCGAAGAGGCCCTCGCCCGCACGCTGCTCGCGGACCGGTCGGGCAAGGTGCTCGACCCGGCCGCGGCGCTGCGCCGGACCGCCGAGCCCACCCACGTCAATACGCTTCTGCGCCTGTTCGTCCTGGCATGTCCCGTGCCTGAAGCTGCCGCCCGCGCGGCGCTCGCGCCAGCCGACCCCGATGCGCTGGCCACAGGCGGCCTCCTCCGCCGGGAGGCGGACGGCATCCGGGCCGAGGCATCGCTGATGCCCGAGGGCGACCTGCTGATCGCGCGCGACTTCTGGCCCGACTTCACGGGCAGGCCGATGCGCGGCGACTATGTGCTTGGCATCGGCCTGGCCACGCGCACCACGGCTGCCCTCACCGTGCGTCGGCCCGTCGAGACGGCGCTCGACCTCGGCACGGGCGGCGGCTACCTGGCCCTCCTGGCCGCCCGACACGCCGCGCGGGTGGTAGCCACCGACATCAGCGCGCGGGCGCTCGCCTTCGCGGAACTCAGCGCGGCCGTCAACGGCCTCCCGAACGTGGAGCTGCGCCAAGGCAGCCTCTACGAGCCGGTGGCGGGCGAGGCGTTCGACCTCCTCATCAGCAATCCGCCCTTCGTCATCTCGCCCGAGGCGCGCTACGACTACCGCGACGGCGGCCTGCCCGCCGACGCGCTGGCCGAGCAGGTGGTGCGGGGCGCCCCGCACCGCCTCCGCGAGGGGGGTTACGCCACGGTGCTCCTCGAATGGCACCACGACCCCGCGGGCGACTGGGCCGAGCGGCCCCGCCAGTGGGTCGCCGGCACCGGCTGCGATGCCTGGATCCTCCGCTGGCAGACCCATGACCCGGTGGCCTACGCGGCCCAGTGGCTGCACCCCGAGGCCCCGACGACCCCCGAGGACCACGCCCGGCAGCTCGACGAGTGGCTCGCCTACTACGAGCGCCTCGGCATCCGCAGCATCTGCTCCGGCGCCGTCCTGTTGCACCGGCGCTCCGGCGGGGCCAACTGGGTCCACGCCGAGGAAAGGCCCCAGGGCGAGGCCGAAGGCTCCAGCGGCGCCCAGATCGAGCGCATCTTCGCCGCACGCACGCTCCTCCACGGCCTGCGCGGCGATCGCGAGTTGCTCGACCACGCCTACCGCCTCGCGCCCGACCATCAGCTCGAGCACGGCCTCCACCTCGAAGGCGGCCGCTGGACCATCCACGCCGCTCACCTCACCCAGACGCGGGGCCTCCCCTACGTGGGCCACGTGGACCAGTACGTCACCACACTCCTCGCTGGCTGCGACGGCCAGCGCCCCCTGCGCGCCCTCGTGGACGACCTGGCCCGCAGGCTCCACGCGGACCCCGACAAGGTCGCCTCCTCAGCCACCGCCGTCTTCCGCAAGCTCCTCGAAGCGGGCTTCTTCACTACCACGTGACCGCGCCAGGAGACGGTGACGGATTCGATGCCGCCGATGGCCTAGCACTACAACGCTACTTTTCACGGAGACAGCCTCAATTCACTGTCATTCTGAGCGTAGGCCGCCTCTTGGCGGCCGAAGTCGAAGAACCTCTCTTGGCTTGCCTTCGGGCACCGAAGCTGGCCTTCTGCCGAAGGCTCGACCCGAAGAGAGATTCTTCGCTCCGCCCGCCGGGAGGCGGGCTCCGCTCAGAATGACACGCTATTGTGGCTTATCTGCTGTGTTGACAAGCACTTGGCTCCTTTGAGCGAAGGGAAAGTAGCGTTGTAGTGCTAGGGTGTGTACGGAAATGCGGCCCACGGAGCCTTGGCCTGCCAAATAGTTTCTGTTGCGGAAAGTCCCGGAACTGAACGGGCTCGTTCCAGACGTAGCCGCAAGCGTCCCGCTTGCGGTCTTCCTCGCCCTACGACAAGCGGGACGCTTGTCGCTACATGAATCCGCAACAGAAACTAAATGGCTTTCAGCGATTCGGCGGCGCCCTGACTGGGGACAAGACTGCCTAAAGGCAGGACTCCAAACCGGGAGCGCGGCTCGTTTGGAGTCCCGCCTTCAGGCGGTCTTCGCCCCAATGAGCCGAATCGCTGAAAGCTATCTAGCCCCGCATGGGGCGACGGAGCGTAGCCCACGGTGAAGCGAAGCGGAACCGTGGGAGAGGAGAGCAGCACAGCACCTAGCACTACAACGCTAGAAAGGCAAGGGCTCGTGGTGCATGGTCATTCCGAGCGGAGCCCTGCGAAGTCGAGGAATCTCTCCGCTCCGGCGGTCCAAGAGAGATGCCTCGACAAGCTCGGCATGACCTCTCGTCAATGGTCGCGCCATAAGGTCTTTGTACTTCTTACCTTAGCGCGCTTGGGAGCGACGATCTAGCGTTGTAGTGCTAGCCCCCGAAGGGGGGCGGCGGAACCTCTTGCGCGGGGGCTTCCAGGTTCACCCACAGGAGGGGAAGGAGCCAATTGGATGGGTTTGAGGCTCATCCGACTGAAGCAATCGTGCGCGCGCAGACACTCTGTGGTGAGGCGCCAACCGCCCCCGGCTCCCTGCTTGGTGTAGATTTCCGACTCCGGCGGTTGGATCCGCCGGCACTCGCGGGTAAGCCCCTGGCTCCGCCTCGCCCCGAGTATGGCCCCCATTCCTGGCGCTCTGGGGTATTGGCAAGCTCCAACCCTCCCCCTACCCCCTCCCTGGTAGGGAGGGGGGTGCGGACCCCTCTCCCTTGTAGGGAGAGGGTAGGGAGAGGGTCGGGCTCAGGAGCTTCCACCAAACTCACCAGAATTGGGGGCCATACTCCCTCGCCCCCCTCCCTCCCCCCCGCTGCCGGGCCAGCGGCCGGTCGGCTGCGGCGGCTTGGCGTTTCCCCCTCGCGGCGTTCCCTCTTGGGGGGTCAGCCCTTCGGGCTTCAACCCCCCAAACCCCCTCCTGCCATCGCGTCGAGGGGCGAAAAAGGGGACATTCTACTTTATTCACCCTGCCGTAGCAGTGACGTAAGTAGCTGCAATATCTGAAGATAGATAGATCATCGACATCACGCCCGAAAAAAGTAGAATGTCCCCTTTTCCGGGGCCCCGCACCCCGTGAGCACGGGCCGGCGGCTTCGCCGACGGGACAAAATGGCAGGGGCAGGCCCTTTGCCCGGAGGCGTCCGCGAAAAAGGGGACATTCTACTTTATTGCTCACCCTGCCGTAGCAGTGACGTAAGTAGCCGCAATATCTGAAGATAGATAGATCGGCGACATCACGCCCGAAAAAAGTAGAATGTCCCCTTTTCCGCTCGGAGGCCATGATCTAACGATGGGTTTTTCTCAGTCTCAGGCCGCTCATGATCGGCCCGGAATTTCGTTGTACTGGGGGGAGAGAGCGCGCGCGAAGCGGGGCGAACGGCGGGAAAACGTGCGCAGATTGAGGAGAGCGTTTCAGCGCCATAAGTCGAGGCAGGCGCAAGTCTTGCGGCTTCCCGATGGCGGGGGGAGGATTTCCGTGTACCTACTTTCGGGGGGTATTGCCCCTGTAAGGGTGGAGGGGGAAGATGCCAAGGGAGCAGTCGGCAGGGGCGGTCGGCAGGAGGCAGGGGGGGCGCCCCCCCTGAGTCTGGCCCCGATTCCGAGGGAGGTCATCCGGCCTGCCGTTCGTGCTCGTCGTCGTCCTCGTCGTCGTCGTCGAACTCTTGGCCTCTCCCCTTGACGAGGATTCGACGACGAGGTCGACGACAACGACGACGATTCCGGGCTGCATTCAGGAAGCCCCGGATTCGGGAGCAGACGCCCCCCCTGGGCGCGTGGCGCGCGCGGGTGCGCGACTCTGGCAAACACTGGCCGACACTGAGCCGGATGGGCGAGAATCGCCAAACGGCGATTGAGCGACTCTGGGCAACACTGAGCGACACTGAGCCGGGTTGCGTCGCTCCGCTGTCACCCCTGGAGGGGAATCGTATCCCCCCCAAAGCTCACCGACCAGCCTCAGGAACTTTGAGTTCCCGAGACTGTAGGGGGCTCGCACGGCGCGAGGTCAGGAGGCAGAAGGAACCCGCGCTCGATGAGGCGGCGGATGATTCCGAGGGCAGCGGGAATGGCCCTGGCGTCGTCTTCGCCCAGGGATGCCGCGAGGCCGCGGAGCGCCTCCGCTAGCAGGCGCTGTCCGTCGCATTGGCCGAGGATGGCGGAGATGTAGGGGTCCACGTCCCCCGCATAGGTCAGGCCCCTGTCGAGGCGGATCTCTGACGCGGCGAGCTGCCATCCGCCGTCGGCGGGCACGAAGGTCTGGTGCAGGCGCGCGTCGGGCGACAGGCGGAGGCGTTGGGCCAGGAGCCGTTCGTCGTCCTGGGTGGCGTCGAGGAAGTCGTGGAGCTCGAACGCCGTGGCGATGTCGTGGCCGGCCGGGCCGAGCATCTTGGCCGGGGCGTCGTCGAGGCGCACCCAGTTGGTCCCGCGGCTGCGGCGGCGCAGGGTGATCAGGCCGCCGCTGACGGCCTCGACCTGGTGGCGCTCGTAGTAGGCCATCCAGTCCTCGAACCGGCGGGCGAAGGCATCGGGCGAGTCCCACTCGGTGTGCCGAATCCACTTGGCGGCGTAGGCGGCGGCGCCCACGGTCTCGGAGCGCATGGCCCAGGCGTCGCAGCCGGTGCCCTGGAACCAGGCGGCGAGGCGCTCGCGCCAGTCCTGCCCGCGCAGGTGGGCCCAGTTGCACAGGATGTGGCAGAGGCCTCCCTCGCGGAGGAAGCCCGGCACGGCGCGGACGATGGCCTGGGTGATCTCGTCGAGCTGCCGCCCGCTGTCGCGGTAGATGTAGTGCGTCTCGGGGGAGATGACGAAGGGGGGGTTGGAGAAGACGAGGTCGAACTCGTGCCCCTGCACGGGCGAGAACAGGTCGCCCTCGATGCACTCGACGTTGGCGATGGCGTTGAGCCGTGCGTTGAAGCGTGCGAGCGCGACGGCGCGCGGATTGCGGTCCACGGCGAGCACCCGCTCGCTGTGCGGCGCGGCCAGGAAGGCCAGGATGCCGCAGCCTGTGCCGAGGTCCAGGGTCAGCCGTGAGTGGCGGCGCGCGGTGGCATTGGCCAGGGTGATCGTGCTGCTGCCAATGCCCATGACGTAGTCCTGAGCCAAAGGAGCGCGGAGGGTGGACGGCAGGTCGAAGGCGACGAGGAGGCCGCGGAAAGGAAGCAGCCGCGCCGCTGGGTGGACTGCCCCCTCCTTGAGCGTCACGAGGCCGGCCGCTGCGCACTCCGCCAGCGTGGCCGGGGCGACGGCCTCCTCGAAGGCTCCCGCCTCCACGGGGACTCCCAAGAGGAACAGGCGGATGAGGGTGTGGAGGGGCATGCGGGCGCCGGTGGCGCGGAGCAGGAGGGGGAGTTCCTGAGAGGGGAGCGAGGAGGCGTCGTCGAGGCCGACGGCCTCTGCGACGCCGCGGTCGGTGAAGTTCGCCCTGGCCAGGGCGTCGCGCAGGCGGGCGTAGCCATCGGGGTCGGGAAAGCAGAAGGGCTGGGCAGAAAAGGGGACATTCACCTTTTCGCCCCCTTGGGGCGCCAAAGGCTGCTCCACAGAAAAGGAGGATGTCCCCTTTTCTGCCCTCACAGTTGCCAATGGCCGGTTTCCAGGTCCACCTCGGTCTTGACGTAGAAGGGCTCGGGGGCGGGCCGCGCCCAGAGGCGGCCGTCAATCTCGAAGGCCACAGCGTTGCCCTCGATTTCGTCGGGGTTGGTGAGCACGCGGACGGCGAGGCCGCTTCGGAGGATGCGCGGCTCGAAGGCGAGAATGGCGCGCTGGATGCGCTGGGAGAACTCGGCGGGCTCGACGGCGGAGGCGGTCATGCCGCAGAGGCTGGGGATGCCGTAGTTGAGGACGGAGCGCGCGGCCTCATCGTGCTGGCCGATGGGCTCGTCGGGCGCGTGGGCGACGGCGTTGAGGAGCCAGTTGAGGTCGCGGCGGACGCCCTCTATGTAGCGGCGGAGGGTGACGATCCGCCTGTCGCGGCCCTCCTTGTCCTGCCCCGGCTCCTCGTCGGTCAGGCGGTCGAGGAGGCACGGCAGAAGGCGCTCGAAGGGCATCAGCTCAGGCATTGTCGGCCTCGTCCGCGGGCTCGGCGGGTGGCGCCTCGCCGAGGTCAGGCAACTCCGCGCCCTCCGGCTGCGCGCCGAGGGTGAGGACGCGGGTGTCGAGGAGCGGATAGTCGTCCGCCTCGGTGGCGAACATTCGCTGGCCGAGGCCGAGGAAAAGGCCGCCATCGCTCTCCAGCCAGTCGGTTCGTCGGGCTAGGCGGATGGCGGAGTCCTCCGACTTTTCGGAGCCTGGGTAGCGGGAAGGGATGAAGCCGACGGCTGAGCCGCCGTTGGCCCACACGAACTGGGCGGGGAGCCACACGGCGTCGCGGAGATCGGTCGGCTTGTCGGTGGACACTCGGCGTATGCGGTGGAAGGGCACCCAGAAGTACTTGCCGTCCACGAAGGCCTCGAGGATGGGGCCGAGGCGGGGATCGTTGTCCATGATCCACTCAAAGGGCTTGCCGTTGGCCGTGCCGGGCGTCGCGGGGGCGGCCTCGAGGGCCTTGGCGCGGAGCTCCTGGGAGGCTGCGGCGTGGCCCTGGCCGACCATCTGGTTGGCCTGGACCATCCAGCCGACCCACTCCTCGGGTTCGCCGAAGACGTGGGGTGTGCGGTTGCCTGCGAAGACCTCGGCCCGCAGCGCCTCGCAGTTGAGCACGGGGCGGTAGATGAGCGCCATGTTCATGTGCGCGGGGTCCATGTCCCCGGCCACGTTGAGTTGGGTCATGGCCCGCTCCCAGTCCCCCATCACGCACAGGAGCTGGAAGAGGAAGACGCGCAGCTTGGCGTCGGCCGGGTTCTTGCGGATGCGCTCCTGAAGCTGCTGGACCGCTTCAGCCAGCATACCCTGGCGGACGAGTTCCTCCGGTTCGGGCATGGTCACTGTCTCCCACAGAGCGGCTGCCGGGAAGCCATGCGACGCTACGGCACAGTCATCTCCCCCTGGCAACAGTGCTGGAACCCGACGACTGGGTCATCAACCTGTTCGCAGCCAGATCCCACGAGCCCACGACGGAGCCCCCCGGCTTGCCCGTCTGCTTGTCTGTCAAAACGTAATGCCAGATGATCTTCGAGAAGCTCAGCGACACGGTTTCTATGGGCAGCCCCCCGTGGCCCTTGGGGTCGCCCTCCATCCTCACGCTGGCGATGACCACGTCGCGCAACTCCATCCCATAGTATCCCTGCTTCTCACCGGTCGCACGGTGGAGCACGAGCTGCGCGAATGCATGGCGTTTCCCTGAGGCGCAAGCCATGGCCAGCAGAGGAGAGGCCCTGTCCACTGTCTTCGTGAACGTGAAGTTGTCGAAGTCGCACCGCTCTCCCCGTCCCCCGGCGCCCTGGCCCGCCGAGGGCTGGCGCACACCCCAGGAGAACGACAGGACCTCTATGGAATCTTCGTACCTCTCATCTTGGCTCTCCCCGGAAATCTTGTCTATCTGCAAGAAGGCATCGAAGGCCATGGTCGTCCGTCCTCACGCTGAGCTAGAGGGTCCACGGCAAAGTGCAGGGCCAAGTCCGACCACGGCGCCCGCGTACGCCACGCTGGTACGCAACGTAGGCGATCTGCATGGCCCAAGCTAACACCCGCTGGGCGCCCCCTAACGGCCGCGCCGAGCGCTCGTGTTCGAGTCGTCGCTGCCGCGGGCTTAGCCGCCCTTGTTCGCCACCAGGTCCCAGAAGTTCTTCACGTCGCCCTTGGCCTTGCCGGTCTGGTGGTCGGTCTCGGTGTAGGTCAGCTCGATCTTGCCGTAGTTGAAGCTGACTTCCTCGAGCGGGAGGCTTTCGCCACCCTGGGCCGAGCCGCCGGGGCGGACGCTGCTGATGATGACATCCGCCATGTCGTAGAGCATGTACCTCTGCTTGTCGCCTGTGGCGCGGCACAGTTCGATCTTCACGCTCTTGATGTGCTCGCCCTTGCAGCAGGCGAAGAAGAGCTTCGGGGAGCCCTTGTCGAGGGTCTTCACGACCGAGAAGTCCTGGTGGTTGCAGCGTTCCGAGGCGGCGGCGCCGCCGCTGCTGCGCGAGCCTGCGCTCGTCTGCGACACGCCCATTGCGAACGACAGGATCTCGATCCACCCCTTGTGCTTTTCGTCCGTGGACTCGCCAGGAATGGTCTCGACCTTCAGAAAGGCGTCAAAAGCCATCGGGGACACTCCTACCAAAGGGCAGCCGTGCGGCAGAAGCCGACGTCACGGCCGCTGAACGATTCCCCCCGCCCTGGCGCGGGTCACGCGACGGGGGCCTGACCCGCCTCCGCGCTGGGCTGGCCGGCTGGCTGGGTTCCTACGCACCTCCTTTCTTCGACGGGAGCTTCGAGACCAGCCGCAACGAGGCGGTGAGGCCTTCGAGCTGGTAGTGGGGCCTGAGGAAGAACTTCGCGGTGTAGTAGCCGGGGTCGCCCTCGACCTCCGCCACCACCACTTCGGCCGCAGCCAGAGGATACCGCGCCTTGACCTCTTCGCTTGCGCCGGGGTCCGTGGTCACGTACTGGGTGATCCAGTTGTTGAGCCAGGTCTCCATGTCGGCGCGCTCCTTGAAGGAGCCGATCTTGTCGCGCACGATGCACTTGAGGTAGTGGGCGAAGCGGGAGGCGGCGAAGAGGTAGGGGAGCCTGGCGCTCAGCCGCGCGTTGGCCGTCGCGTCCGCATCCTCGTAGACCGTGGCCTTGTTGAGGGACTGTGCGCCGAAGAAGACCGCGTAGTCGGTGTTCTTGTAGTGCGAGAGGGGGATGAAGCCGTTGTCGGCCAGTTCCTTCTCGCGGCGGTCGGTGATGGCGATCTCGGTGGGGCACTTCATGTCCACCCCGCCATCGTCGGTGGGGAAGGTGTGACAGGGGAGCCCTTCGACCATGCCGCCGCTCTCGGTGCCGCGAATGCGCGAGCACCACCCGTAGAGCTTGAAGGCGCGGTTGATGTTCACCGCCATGGCGTAGGAGGCGTTGGACCAGCAGTACTTGTTGTGGTCGGCGCCCTCGGTGTCCTCGTCGAAGTCGAACTCCTCCACGGGGTTCGTCTTAGCGCCGTAGGGCAGCCGGGCCAGGTAGCGCGGCATGCACAGGCCGAGGTAGCGGGAGTCCTCCGAGTCGCGGAGGGAGCGCCAGGGGGCGTATTCGGCGGACTGGAAGATCTTGGTGAGGTCGCGCGGGTCGCCGAGCTGCTGCCAGGTCTCCATGCCCATGACGGCGGGGTCCACGTTGGCGATGAAGGGGCTGTGGGCGGAGGCGGCGACCTGGGCCATGCCCTGGAGGATTTCGACGTCGGGCGGCGTGTGGTTGAACTGGTAGTCGCCGATGATGCACCCGTAGGGCTCGCCGCCGGGCGTGCCGTACTCGTCCTCGTACAGCTTCTTGAACAGCGGGCTCTGGTCCCAGGCGGTGCCCTTGTACTTCTTGAGGGTCCGGGCCACGTCCTTCTTCGAGATGTTCATGACCCGGATTTTGAGCGTGACGTCGGTCTCGGTGTTGGTGATCAGGTGGTGCAGGCCGCGCCAGGTGCCTTCGAGGGCGCGGAACTCCTGGTTGTGGATGATCAGGTTGACCTGCTCGGTGAGCTTGCGGTCCAGCTCCGCGATCATGGCCTCGATGGACTTGACGGCGTCCTCGGAGATGAGCTGGGTGGCCTCGAGGGCAGCGCTGGCAAGGGTGCGGACGGCCTGGGCGACGGCCTCGCGGGCGTGGTCGGTCTTGGGCCGGAACTCCTTCTGGAGAAGAGCCTCGAATTCGTTTACCTCCACTGCCTGTGGTGCGGCTTGGGCTTGCGCTTGCTGGTTCGCGTCGGCCACGGGTTACTCCTCCTGCTTCTCGGCCTGGGCCTTGGGGGCGGACGACATGGCTTGGAGCAGCGCCGGGTCGTTGAGCAGCTTGGCCACGAGGTCCTCGGCGCCGCGCTTGCCATCCATGTACGACAGCAGGTTCGCCAATTGGGTGCGGGCGGTGAGCAGCTTGTTCAAGGCGTCCACCTTGCGGGCCACTGCGGCCGGCGAGAAGTCGTCCATGCTCTCGAACGACAGGTCTACTGCCAACTCGCCCTCGCCGGTGAGGGTGTTGGGCACGCGGAAGGCGACGCGCGGCTTGGAGGCCTTCATCCGCTCGTCGAAGTTGTCCACGTCAATCTCGAGGTACTTGCGGTCAGCCACGGCGGGCAGGGGCTCAGCCGGCTTGCCTGACAGGTCGGCCATGACCCCCATGACGAACGGCAGGTTGATCTTCTTCTCGGACCCGTAGACCTCCACGTCGTACTCGATTTGTACGCGTGGGGCCCTGTTGCGCTGGATGAACTTCTGCGCACTCTCCTTCTTGGCCATGAGACCCCCTTTCGCTGAGGTGCCGCCGGGGGGGCGGCATACTCCCCCCTGCTTGTCCCGCGCTCTTGATTCTACGCCGGCGCGCTCCCGCTGTCAAGCCCACAGATGGACTCGATTTGCCGGATGGCCTCCGGCGTGAGGACCTGGATGATCTCGGTGAAGTTCTTGGAGACCAGGCGCTGCGCCCCCCGGACGAGGAGGGGCACGGGGCTGGACGGCTCGTGGGCCTCGTAGTAGCGGCAGATTTTGTCGAAGGCGGCCAACACGTCCTGCGGCGAGCGGATTTCGCCGGTGAGGGGCTGGACGGCCTGGGCGGCGACGCCCGGCGCCCCGGCTTCGGCAGCGGGGGCACCCGCCGCCTCGGCCCCCGCCACGGGCGCCGCGAGGCCGCGCTGGGCAAGGGCATTCTGGAGCTCCTTGCCCACCCGCTCGAGGATGGCGCGGAAGGGCGTCAGATCGCGCGCCTGGCCGGCGCCGATGGTCTGGGTGAGGAAATCGTCGAGGCCCTGCACGTGGCCAACGGCCTCTGCGGCGGCTTGGGCGGTGGCCTGGAGTTCGTCGCTCGGCGTGTCCTTGAAGGCGGCCTCGATCTGCCCGCCGTCTACCGCGGGAGCGCCCTTCTCGGGCAGCACCCCGGGCTCCCCGTGGGCCAGCATGATGTGGCGGAGGCTGAACTGGCCAAGCTGGACGGAGTGGCAGAGCGGCGTCTCGCGGACCGCGCGGATGAAGGTCTGCGGGTCCAGGAGCGATGCGATGATGTTCACCCGCTCGATCGGGTCCGGGTCTTCTGGGTCGAGCTGCGGGTAAACCGTATCCCAGTAGCGCTCGACGACGCCGCGGAGGACGGCGAGGCCGTCGCGCAAGGCGGGCAGGCCCTCCAGCTTGAGTGCGGCGAGGGCAGCGTGCACGATGACGCGGAGGCTCTTGGTGCGAGTGAGCAGTTCGTTGGCCGCCTCGGCCACCTGGCGCCAGTTGGGCTCCTCGGCGGGGATAATGGATTCGCCGACCTGGCGCTCGGGCGTGCCCTGGGCGAGGCGGTCGAGCTCCATGTACGCGGTGTCGTAGGCCAGGTCCTCCCCGCACGGGGCATCGGGCGAGAGCGGGGAGAGGAGCTTCTCGACGTCGAGGACAGCCATTGTGCCACGCCCTTTCTCGCGGGAGGCGTCCGGGCACGCCCTACCTGGCAGCGGCCACGCGGCGGCCGAGGTTGGAGGGGGCCGCAGGCGCCAGCCGCACTTGGGTCTGCATCGTCTTCTTCACGCCCTCTGCGGCGGCGCCTTTGATGGCGCGGACCAGTTGCTCAGGCGTCAGCCCCGTGGGGGTGATGCCGCGCACGACGAGCTGCTCCGCATTGCGGATCTGGATGTCGGTGAGGCCCAGGTTGGCGATCTGGGCGAACAGGGTGCGCAATTCGTTCATCAGGTCCAGGGCAGCCTTCTGCTCGGGGGTCTTCTCGACGAACTGCCGGAAGGCCAGGGGGTCCACCTCCTCCTTGACGGTGGCCTTATAGGCGTCGAACGCCTTCTGGAGCAGGCCGCGGGCCTCCGTGTCCTGGTACTTGCCCTCCTTCTCGAACACGCGGCGATAGGTGCCGACGGTCGCCTGCACTAGGTCGTCGGGGAGGCGCGCGGCGGCCACCGTGTAGTCGCTGTGCTGAGGCTCGTCGGTCTTCACCGTGTCGTCGTAGGCCACGGGCAGGCCCACGGCGAGGAGGTTCTGCTCCACGGCGGTGAGGTCGCGGGCGAAGATGCCGAGCTGTTCGAGGAGCTCGCGCAGGGCAGGGCTGAGGACGACCTGCTGGGTGACGGGCCGCGAGGGCGGCTCGCTGGGGATGGCCGTGGCGAGGGCCTCGGCCAGGTAGTTCGGGGAGTAGCCGTTGGGCCGGTCGTCCAGCACCTGGTTGGCGGGGCCGAACAGCGGCCGCAGAGTGTGCCCAGACCAGGCGCTAGAGACGCCGGGCGGCAGCGGAGTGTTGCCAGGTATGTTGGTGATCTGGAGCAATGTGGGATTGGCGGGGGTGACGCTCGAGCCGAACATGACACCGTACTGGGGGGTCCCCACTGGCTGCAACACGATGGAGCCGACTGCGAACGTGAAGGTGCCGTTCTCGGCCACAAGGTCCGTGCCGTGGTCGCCCTCGAACTGCCCGGTGGACAGCAGAATCCCACCAGGCGTCGGCGCGTGTTGCAGGAGCGTGAGAGTGTTGCAGGTGAGGTTGATGCCGCCCGCGGCGGTGGCGTCGCCGAGGGTGATGTTCCCGGCGCCGGTGGCATTGATGATCAGGTTGCCGCTGGCCACGGTGAGCTTGTGGAGGTCGCCCACGGCGAAGTTGCCGCCGTTGGTCGCGATGTCCACGTTCCCCGCGGTCCCCCTGTAGATCGTGGCCACGTTGGGGATGGCGGGAAGGGGAGAGCCGAAGCCGAGGAGGACATTGCCGGCCGTGCGGATGGTGGAGTTGAGCTCGATGTTGCCAACGGTGTTCACCGTGAGGTCGCCGAGCCGGGAGGCCGTGCCGACGTTGCTGAGCCGCGTGAGGCCGGCGCCCGCGATGTTGACCGTGAGGTCGGCGGGCGCGGCCACCGGGGTGAAGCGCACGGCAGAGCTGGGCGGCAGCGGCGCGATGGCATTGTAGACCTGCACTCCTGCCACGCCGGTGGCGTTCTCGACGCCGACCACGTGCTGCCGGACCCAGTCGCTGGCAGGGTTGAGGTAGTGCACTTCGATGGCGTTGCTGCCCTCAAGGAGCGCAATCTGGAAGGTGGCAGGCGGCCCGCCACCAAAGTGCGGAACCCCCGTGTACTGCACGATCTCAGTTCGACTCCCGGGCGCGCCGAGCGTCTGGTAGCGGACCGTGCCCCCCAGGCCTGGGTGGAGGTCGGTCCACCACCCTGCCGCCAGGCCGTTGGGGCTGGCGGCTGAGGGGATCGGTGGGGGCGTCCAGACGGCAGACTGGCCGGCGAGGAACGTCACGAAGCCGTTCGAGCAGATGTAGTAGCTGGCGTAGGGCGTCCCAAAGAAGGTGAATGGGAAGAGCGGGAGCGCCGCAGTGAGCTGGTCGTCCTGGTTCCCGCCGAAGACAACCAGGGTGCCTGTCCCAGAGATGTCCTGGAAGTTGTATGCCGGGCCGCCGGGTGTGCCGCTGAGGGACGGAGCGTAGCCTGCTGTGTCAAGGTTGGCATTGAAGAGGACGCTGGCGGCGTCGAGCGTGGTGTTGCCGGTGAGGAGCACGGCGGTGTTGTAGGTCTGGGCTCCGGTGGTGTTGACCGAGCCGCCACCGATGATGGCCACCCCGGTGCCGTTGGTGGTGAGGGAGGCCAGGCGTAGGCCGCCATCGCCCACAGGCGCATTGAAGAGCGCCGCCCCGGTGCAGTTGGTGGCGAGCGCCTCCTGCCCATCCGTCGCGCTCCGCAGGGTCGAGCCGAACACGACCGTGCCGCCGGTGAGGGCGGTGGCGTTGCCTGCCGCGTTCAGAGTCACGGGGTCGCCGTAGAGCTGGATGCCCGTGGTGGTCACCGAACCGCCGTTGATCTGTGTGACGCCGCCGACATCGGTGACAAGGGCGACGAGCGGGGTGCCCGCGCCGACCGGGGCGCTGAACGTGGTAGTGCCGGCGCCAGAGGCCACGGTGAGTATCTGTGCCCCGTTCACGGGGCCGAGAAGAGCGTTGCCGCCGTTGGAGGCAAGGGTCACCCCGGCCGTCGAGAGGGTCACTGTGCCCAGCGTCAGGCCGTCGAAGCCGCTGAAGGTCAGGCCGTCGAGTTGCACGGCGCCCGGCAGGCTGGTGCCCGTGTCGCCGTCGCCGAGGGTCACGTCGCCATCGAAGCGGACGTTGCTGGTGGTGGTCTGGGCGACGAGGCCCGAGTTGGCGCCGACCGTGTTCTGGAAGTAGACAAGGCCGGTGACGCCGTTCTCGATGGTGAGGGCGGCGCCGGTGCCGGTGCCGAGGTTGGTCACGGCGCCTGTGACGGTGGTGGCGCCGCCGCCGATGCCTGCGGCGAGGGTGAGGTTCTGGGCGCCCGTGAGCGTGTTGATCTGGATGGCGCTGCCGTTGGAGTTGAGGGTGACGGGGCCGCCGGAGAGGGTCGTAGCACCGAACGTCAGGCCGTCGAAGCCGCTGAACGTCAGGCCATCGAGCTGCACGGTGCCGGTCAGATTCGTCCCCGTATCGCCATTGCCGAGGGTCACATCCTGGCGGAAGATGACCGGGCCAGTGACACGGATGCCCGAATTGGCCTCGACCGTGCTCTGGAACTCAGTGGCGCTGCTCGACTGAACGTCAATGGCGTAGCCCGTGCCGGTCCCGAGTTTGGTGCCGACACCGGAACCCACGGCGCCGGTGAACGTGGTCGTGCCGCCGCCGGCGTTCACGAGCAGGTTCCGGGACCCGTCGAGGGTGCTGCCGAAGTCTATGGCGGTCGCGCCGATCAGCGTGGTGTTGACGCCGAGGGTGACGGCATCGTTGTAGGTCTGGGTCCCGGCCGTGAATACCATACCGCCATTGAGGTCCGTCCGCCCGTCGGCATTCGTCGTCAGGCTCGCCAGGGGACGGTCATCGCCTGCCCCGCCGTTATACAACCCGTTCGCACCAAGACCGACCAAGCCCTGGAACGTTGTCACGCCACTTCCCGACGTGTTGACCACCAGACTCCGCGGCGTCGCAAGAGCGTCGCTGTCCAGCCTGCCGGCGAACGTCACGCCCGAACCGTACAGCGTCGTGTTCTGGAACAGGATTACGGCGTCGTTGTACGTCTGTAGCCCGGTCGTGAACACCACGCCGCCATTCAGGTCGGTCCCACCATCGGCATTCGTCGTCAGGCTCGCAAGCGGCAGGTCGTCGCCCGCGCCGCCGTCATACGCGGCGTTCGCACCCAACCCGACTGGGCCGAGGAAAGCCGTCACGCCGCCGCCCGACGTGTTGACAGCCAGGGACCGCGGCGTCCCAAGCGCGTCGCTGTCTACCGTCCCGGCAAACGTCACGCCCGAAGCATACAGCGTCGTGTCCAGGGTCAGGACGACAGGGTCGTGGTAGTTCTGGAGCCCGGTCGTGAACACCACGCCGGCATTCAGGTCCGTCCGGCCATCGCCATTCGTCGTCAGGCTCGACAGCGGCTGGTCGTCGCCCGCACCGCCGTCATACGTCCCGTTAGCCCCAAGGCCGACCAGGCCCAGGAACGCCGTGAGGCCGCCGCCCGACGTGTTGACGGCCAGAGACCGCGGCGTCGCCAGAGCGTTGCTATCGAGCGTCCCGGCGAACGTCACGCCGCCGCCATACAGCGTCGTGTTCTGGGTCAGGACCACGGGGTCGTTGTAGGTCTGGACCCCGGTCGTGAAGACCACGCCCCCGTTGAGGTCTGTCCGCCCGTCTGCATTCGTCGTCAGGCTCGCCAGCGGACGGTCGTCCCCTGCCCCGCCGTCGTACAGCCCGTTCGCACCAAGGCCGACCAGAGCCTGGAACGCCGTCACGCCACCGCCCGACGTGTTGACGACCAGACTCCGCGGCGTCCCAAGCGCGTCGCTGTCTACCCTCCCGGCGAACGTCACGCCCGAACCGTACAGCGTCGTGTTCTGGAACAGGACTACGGCATCGTTATACGTCTGTAGTCCGGTCGTGAACACCACGCCGCCGTTCAGGTCGGTCCCACCATCGGCATTCGTCGTAAGGCTGGCAAGCGGCCGGTCGTCGCCCGCGCCGCCGTCGTACGTGGCGTTGGCACCCAACCCGACTGGGCCGAGGAAAGCCGTCACGCCGCCGCCCGACGTGTTGACAGCCAGGGACCGCGGCGTCCCAAGCGCGTCGCTGTCTACCGTCCCGGCAAACGTCACGCCCGAAGCGTACAGCGTCGTGTCCAGGGTCAGGACAACGGCGTCGTTGTAGTTCTGGACCCCGGTCGTGAACACTACGCCGGCATTCAGGTCCGTCCGGCCATCGGCATCCGTCGTCAGGCTCGACAGCGGACGGTCGTCGCCAACGCCGCCATCATACGCCAGGTTCGCGCCCAGGCCCACGGGGCCGAGGAAGGCTGTCAGGCCGCCGCCGGACGTGTTGACCACCAGGGACCGCGGCGTAGCAAGGGCGTCGCTGTCCACGGTACCACCAAATGTCACGCTCGAGCCATACAGAGTCGTGTCCAGGGTCAGGACAACGGGGTCGTTGTAGGTTTGGACCCCGGTCGTGAACACCACACCGGCGTTGAGGTCGGTGCGGCCATCGGCGTTCGTCGTCAGGCTCGCAAGCGGACGGTCGTCCCCTGCGCCACCCTCGTACAGCCCGTTCGCACCAAGGCCGACCAGGGCCTGGAACGCCGTCACGCCACCTCCCGACGTGTTCACCACCAGACTCCGCGGCGTCGCAAGGGCGTCGCTGTCTACCCTCCCGGCGAACGTCACGCCCGAACCATACAGCGTCGTGTTCTGATACAGGACCACGGGGTCGTTGTACGTCTGCAGTCCGGTCGTGAACACCACGCCGCCGACCAGGTCGGTCCCGCCATCGGCATTCGTCGTCAGGCTCGCAAGCGGCCGGTCGTCCCCCGCGCCGCCGTCATACGTGGCGTTCGCACCCAACCCGACTGGCCAGAAGAAGGCCGTCACGCCACCGCCTGATGTGTTGACCACCAGCGACCGCGGGGTCGCAAGGGCATCGCTGTCTACAGTCCCGGCGAACGTCACGCCCGAAGCATACAGCGTCGTGTCCAGGGTCAGGACAACAGGGTCGTTGTAGTTCTGGAGCCCGGTCGTGAACACCACGCCGGCATTCAGGTCCGTCCGGCCATCGCCATTCGTCGTCAGGCTCGACAGCGGCCGGTCGTCAACACCTCCGCCATCATACGCCAGGTTCGCGCCCAAGCCGACGGGACCGAGGAAAGCCGTCAGGCCGCCGCCTGAGGTGTTGACCACCAGTGCCCGCGGCGTCGGGTCGCTGTCGAGCGTGCCTGCAAAGGTCACGGCCCCCGAACTCAGGGTGGCATCGGCGATGAGCGTGGTGGCGCCGAGGTTGATTGAGCCGGTGGTCGTGTTGAGGTTGCCGGCGAGGTTGGTGAGGCTGGGGCCGCCGCTGGTGTCCACGCCGCCGGTGAAGTTGCACGTGTCGCCCGCGCCGTCGCCGAGGGTCACGGTGCCGGTGTTGAGGAAGCTGGTTGCGCCGTCGATGGTGTTGGTGGTGCCGTTGAAGGCAACGTTGAAGGGCTGGGCGGCGATGGTCAGGGAGCCGAGCGTGGTGGTAGCGCCGACAGTGCCGTTGAAGGTGGCGGTGCCGCCGGGCATGTTGATTGTGAGGCCGCCCGGGCCTTCGATGGCGCTGGCGGCACCAGTAACGATGGTCCCGGCACCCGCCAGCGTGAGGGATGCGTTGAGGTTGGCGGTGCCGTTGACGTTGAGGGTGGTGAGGCCCGCGGCATTGAGGGTGAGGGGGTTGCTCACGGCGACGGTGCGGCCGGCGTTGAGGGTCAGTACGCCGCCGGAGACATCGAACGTCTGCGCGGTGCCCACCGTGAGGTCCATGTCCACAATGTTGCTGCCGACGGTGTTGCTGATCGCATTCCCGCTCGACGACAGTGTCACACCCGTGCCACCCAGGGTGTAGCCGCCGCCAGTGAACGTGAACGACGCGAAGGCGGCGCCAACATCGTTTGTGTTCGAGAGCGACGTTGGGTCAACCCCAACACCGGGGAAGACCAGGGCGTCGCCGACGGCGATTGCGATGTCGCCGACCCAGTTGATGGGATCGGACCAGTTATTGGCGACTCCGCCGCCGTCCCAGATGCTGGTGATTGCCTGGCTTGTGAGGGTGAAGTCGTTGCCGTCGCCGCCCACGTAGCTGGCCACGAATGGGCGGCCGCTCAGGTTCACGATGCCGCCCTCGGGGATGGGAACGTTGGTGACATCGTTGAAGAGGCCGGCAATGGGGTCAGGGGCTGGCTCTATCGGCGGCCTGTTGTCAACGAGCGTAAACGGTGTGTTGGCAGGGGGCGGGCTGGCGGGGAAGGCCAGGCTCGGGATCAACATGGCGTTGTTCAGTGTCACGGTGCCGTTGACGATGAGCTGGTCATTGCTGGCAGCGGCGGAGCCGATCTGGGCGATGAGGGCGCCGCCGGCGCCGAAGGCGAAGTTGCCGTTGATGGTGAGCGTCTCACTGGGGGATGCCCCGGTGCTGCCGAGCGACAACTGGCCATGCAAAGTGACGGTAGCGCCTGTCAGGGCGCGAGCGGTGCTGGTGTCAGGGACGATGAGTTGGACAGGGATGGGCGGCGGAAACGGCGGGATGGGCAGAGGCCCTGGAGAGCCAAGAGTGAGGGTGCCTGCGCCCGCATTGATGTCGCCCCCAAGGAAGATAGGACCTGGGGGGCCTAGCGGGTTGATGAGGATCTCGATGGGGCCGCCTGAGGAAGTAATGCCGGTGGCTCCGACGGTGAAGCCGGTGGCCGTGTCGAGCAGGAAGATGCCGTGGGGCGGGACGCCCGTCGTGGTGGCGACAAGCGTTGTCGCATCAACCTCGAGAGGGATGCCTGGGCCTGCGCCAATGTTGGAGAGGACGACGCCAGAGGCGTTCAGGGTCACGGTGCTGCCCACGACATCAGGCAGCAGGTCCACGGTGCTGCTTGTCAGGGAGCCATTGTTGACGCTGAGGGTCACGGTGCCCGCGCCGGCGTTGACGCCGACGTTTGCGCCCAGCGTGTCGCCGATGGCCAGGCCGCCGAGTGTGTCCGTTATGCTGATCGTGGCGTTGGTGGTCACGGCGTCGAGAGCGCCGAAGTCCACCGAGAGATTGGTGATGCCCGTGGCGCCGCGCAGGTAGGCCCTGGCCGCCGCGAGGGAGCCGGCAGTGAGATTGACAAGGCCGGCCGGAGCATCGGCGCTCAGGAGGTCCACTGCTGTCACGCTTCCGCCGCCGAAGGCGATCCCGCCGCTGCCGGCGCCTGCTGAGAGCAGGACATCGCTGCCGGCCAGGTTGGTGGTCAGGGCGCCCGCGCCGCTGAGGTTCACACTCCCCGAACCGTCGAGGCCGGCTCGCAGGCGAATGAGGTTATCCGCGTTGACCGCGGCAGTAACGTTGATGTCGTCGTTGGCGTCCACGAGCACCTGGGCCGGCGGGTCAATGGCGGCATTGATGTTGACACTGAGTGTGCCCACGCCGGTCGCCGCGGCAAGCGTCAGTATGCCACCCGACATGGTGATCTTGCTGCCGATAGTGAGGGAGCCGCCGGCGACACTGAGGTCCACGTTCGCAGAGCCGGCCGAGATGGTGCCGGTGGTGAGGCCCCCGGCGACGTCGAGGATGAAGATGTCGTCGCCCACGGCGCCGTTGGTGGAGAGGTTAAGTGTGGCTGCGTTGAGTTCCATGCGGCTGGCGGCGTTGGTGCCGATCGTGCTGCCCGCGCCTGTGACAGCCAGGGTCACCACGTTACCCGCAAGGTCGGCTGTGCCATCTATGATCTGGCTGGTGAAGGGACCGCCGAGGACACGGATGTCAATGTTGCCCGAGGGACTGGCGCCGATGGCAGGGGTGGTCAGGCCCCCTGCCGTGTCGAGGATGAAGATGTCGTCGCCCGCCGCACCATTCGTGTACGCTTGCAGCGAGACCGCGTTGATTTCCAGGCGGCTGCCACTGCCGGCCCCAATCGTGTTGCCTGCGCCAGTGACCCTGAGTACGACGCCATCGCCGACAACATCGGGCGTGCCGTCTACCGTAGAACTCGACAGGCTCCCGCTCATCACTTTGAGGTTCACCATGCCGAGGCCGGCCATTACGCCCCCCGTAGTGCCGTCGCCAATGGCCAGCCCGCCGGCCGTGTCGAGGATGTAGATGTTGTCGCCGGCCACCGCGCCGCTCGTGCTGGCGTTGAGGGTGGCCGCATTGAGCTGCAGGCGACTACCGTCAGCAGGGCCGGTGCCAATTGTGCTGCACGGCGGGATGACGGCGGGATCAGTGACGGCCAGGGTGACGATGTTGCCCACGACGTCGGCGGTCGTCTCATTCGTGCTGGTGCCGGTAAGGGAGCCCGCGAGAACACGGAGGTCCACGTTGCCCGAGCCTGCCTTGACACCCCCTGTCACCGCTGCGCCACTGCCAACGACCAGTCCTCCAGCCGTGTCGAGAATGAAGATGTCGTCGCCCGCGGAGCCGTTCGTGGTGGCGTTCAGGGTGGCCGCATTGAGCTGGAGGCGAGTGGCCGTGCCGGTGCCAATCGTGCTGCCTGCGCCTGTGACGGCCAAGGTGACGGTGTTGCCTACTACATCGGCGGTCGAGCCGTCCGAGCTAGCGCTGGTGAGGGAGCCGTTCTGGACGGTGAGGCTGACGTTCGCGGCGCCGGCGTTGACTCCGACGCTCGTGCCAGCGATGTCGCGGGCGATCAGGCCGCCGGCGGTGTCGGTGATCGAGATGTCGCTGCCGACGAGGCCGTTGGTCACGGCGTCGAGGGCGGCAACGTTGAGGGTGGCGATGCTGATGCCGGTGTCGCCGTAGAGGTAGGCGCGGCCGGCGGTGACGCTGCCGGCGGTGCGGTTGATGGTGCCCTTGTGGGAGATGACGGTGAGTAGGTCTTCGGTGGTGACGTTTCCGCCGCCGAAGGCGATGTTGCCGCTCGTGCCGCCGGACGTGCCGGCTTCGAGCCAGATGGCGCTGTTGTTAGCCAGGTTGTCGGTGGCGAGGCTGCCGCCGGCATTGACGTTGACGCTGCCCGTGCCGTCCTGGCCGGCTCGGAGGCGGATGAGGTCGTCAGCCGTGATGGCCGCCGCTACGTTGATGTCATTGTCGGAGTCGATCAGGACCTGCGCGGGCGGGTCAATGGCGGCGTTGATGGCAATGTTGCCGCCGGCGGCGAAGTTGAGGTTTCCGGCCGAGACCGTGAGCTTGTTGCCGGAGCCGATGGTGATCGTGCCGGTGGCCGTGGCGGCGAGGCCGTTGCTCGCCGTGATGGCGCTGTCGAACGTGAGGTTGCCGCCCGTGCGCAGGGTGGTGAGGTAAGGGAAGGTGAGAGTCTGGTTGTCCTGCACGTCGAGGTTGCCGGCGGCCAGGGAGCCGATGGTGAGTCCCGTGGAGCTGACGAGGTAGGTCTCGATCTGTGCTTCGGAGATGGCCAGGTTGCCCGTGGCATTGTCGCCGACGGCGATCGTCCGGTTGGCCGTCCTGGGGGCGATCGTGATGCCGCCGTTGGCCGTCAACGTGGTCGAGAGGTTCGTGATGGTATCCACCTGGAGGGTCAGGGCGTTGGCGCCGACGGAGACGGTGTTGGTCGGCTGGTCGTATTTGTCACCGATGAGGGCGAGGTTGTAGGCGAGGGGGGTGGGACTGCCGATGGCGGCGGACTTCGCGATGTCAATGTCGCTGGCGCTGTCGTTGCGGCCGATGGTGACGCCGGTGGTGGAGCTGAGGAAGCCGAGTTCTGTGGCGCCGAGGCTGAGCGAGGCGCCGGGCGACTCGAGGCATATCTTCCGCCCGCCCGTGGCCGTGTAGATGGTGATGCCGCCGTTGGCGGTGATGGTGGCGCCGATGCTCGCGTCGTCGGCACTGAGGGTGAAGGTGCTCGTTCCGGCGTTGACGGTTGCGCCCGCGTTGTTCGTGAATGTGCCGGTGCCCACGCTGATGGAGATCGGCTGGCTGCTGGAGTCCAGTCCCCCGGTGAGGGTGAGGCTGTTGTTGCCGTTGTCGAGGGTCAGGCCGGCGACGGCGCTGGCGGCCAATTGGTCAACGTCAGTGATCAGGCTCGCGCTGCCCCCCACGTTGGTGAATGCGAGGGTTCCGGTCGCGCCGCCGACGACCAGGTCGGTGCCGCCGCTGCCGGTGATGCTGCCCGCGACCGTGCCGAAGGTCATCAGCGCGTCGTTCGGCAGGGTCAGTTGGCCACTGAAGGCTACGCTGGCGCCGTGAAGCGTCAGCCCCGCCCAGTTCCTGCCGCTGAGGTCCCCCGTGCCGACGTTGACCGCGCCGGCAGCCGTGGAGCCGAGCGTAACCGTGCCACCATTGCTCGACAGCAGGCCCAGCTCAGCCAGGGTGAGGTTCAGCGTCCCTCCTGCGCCGTTGAGGCCAACGGACGTGCCGCCCGACTGTGGCGCAATCGTGATTCCGCTGTCGCCAGTGATCGTGGCGCCAATGCTGACGTTGTCAGTTCGCAGAGCGAAGGTGCTCGTTCCCGCGTTGATGGTGGCGCCCACGTTGTTCGTGAAGCTGCCGGCATCTATGGAAATGGGCTGGTTGTTGGAGACCAGCGCCCCTGTGACCGTGAGGGTGTTGGTGGAGTTGTTGAGGGTCAGCCCCGAAACGGTGCTGGCACTCAACTGGTTGACGGTGGTCATCAGGTTAGCTGCCCCCCCCACATTGTTGAACACGAGGGTTCCGGCCCCGCCGGGGATAACGATGTCCATGCCCACGCCGCTGCCTGTGATGGCGCCGGCGACCTGGTCAAAGGTCATTGTGGCGTTGCTCGGCAGCGTGAGCTGGCCTGTGAAGGTGACGCTGGTGCCCCGAAGGGTCAGCCCGCCCCAGTCCGTGGCGATGGGGCCGGGGTTGACGGTGATGGCGCCAGTGTTGGCGTCGCCGATCGAGACCGTGCCACCTGCGGTGAAGAGGTTGTTCAATGTGAGAGGGGAAAGGTCGCCCGCGGGCGGCGGCCCGGCAGCGTTCAGAGCGAAGCCCTGGCCTGGCGTGAAGGGCGCAATCGTGATGCCGCCGGGCGCGGAGACCGGCGCACTCGCCGTCAGGTTGTCGGTCGTGATGGCCAGTCCGCCGCCGGTCAGAGTCACCGGCGCGGCGATGGCGATGTTGACCGTCGGCGCGTTCATCGTCACGCTGCCCGCCCCGCCGTTTATGAGCGGGAACCCGACCGCGATCGTGTTGTCGGCATTGAGTGTGAGGCGGAACGGAGTGACATAGCCGGCAGGGGGGTCGAATGGGACGCCGACCGTAATGATGCCCAAGGCGGGGCCAGGCGAGGATGTCGAGATCGTCACATCGGCCCCGGATAGGAGCAGCGCCAGGGTGGCAGTGCTTATGTTGGAGGCAGCGGCTCCCACGTCAGTAATCGTATATCCAGGGGGAGTTGGCGGGTATGGGGGGGGAGGCGGCGGAGGCGCGCCAATGCCCGGGACGAAGACCAAGGTCGGCGAGTCGGCCCCGCCGATGAAAATGTCGGTCGGGTCGAGCAGGATGCTCCCCACGACCCCGGCCGGCGCGCGGAGGTCGGCTGTGCCGGCGAACTGGAGGTATGCCTTGCCGGAGACCTCGGCGAAGCCGCCGTTGCCGCCGAGGGCGCCGCCGCGGGCCGAAAGGCTGCCGTAGAAGCCCG
>VGYV01000037.1 GCA_016872855.1 Planctomycetota bacterium | reverse complement strand
ATTCGGCGGCGCCCTCACTGGGGACAAGACTGCCTAAAGGCAGGACTCCGAACCGGGAGCGCGGCTCGTTTGGAGTCCCGCCTTCAGGCGGTCTTCGCCCCAATGAGCCGAATCGCTGAAAGCTATTTACTCAGGTTGACTGACTTTTTGGAGGCCCAAGAGCCGGAAAAAGTTGAAAAAAGGGCGGCTCGCCCGCTATAAGGGATGGATGACGGTGAAATCCCCGATCCCCGACAGCGAGGGCCGCCTCATGTTCAGGATCGTGCGATTTCCGCAGAGGCTTGTCAAGTTCTTCGCTCCGCTGGAAGGGTTTTTCCATTGGGACCACTTCCAGTACTTCAGGAACCTGGTTCTCGCGATGGCCTTCTCCTGGGGGCGTCGCAACGTGGTGAATCTGTGCCGCTACCTGGAGGCCCGGACCCACCGGACCCGCCACAACAACTTCCTGCTCCTCGACCGCTGGGACCCGCCCGCGGCTCTCCGCAAGAAGGCGGATTGCCGCGAACTCGGCATCCCCTTCCGCAAGACGACCGAACTCGCCGCCGACCTCATCGGGGAGTTCACCCCGCCCGAGGGAGTGAAGGTGGTCGCCCTCTTCGACAGCTACTACCTGTGCAAGACGGTGGTGAAGGCGTGCAGGGCCAAGGGCTTCCGCTTCGCCTCCACGCTGAAGGCCAACCGCAACCTCTTCCGCGGGGGCCGCAAGCTCAAGGCAGGAAAGTACGCCCACAGTGCCTGGAAGCGGGGCAGCAAGGAGACAATCCGGCGGCGCAATGCCACCTACCGCCTCGTGGACGCGGGCTGGATGGGCGTGGGGAACCTCGGACCGCTCCACGTCGTCCTCTCCCGCAAGCAGGGAGAGAGGAAAGTCCTCGGGATCGTCAGCGACGACCCCGACCTGTCCGCACGGCAGATTGTCGAGACCTATACCCATCGGTGGCCCATCGAGGTCTTCTTCAAGGACGTCAAGCAACCGAAAAACTGCCACGCTGCGGCGATGTCCACGAGCGAAGCCCAGAATGAACTCCGCCGATTGGTCTGGCGCGACCTTGTCGCCTATTTGGAGGACCTGCCCGACGGCACCTCGGTTGTCAATGAACTGGAGCGACTACTCGTCGCGTGAAAAGTCAGTCAACCTGAGTAAATAGCTTCCAGCGATTCGGCTCATTGGGGCAAAGACTGCCTGAAGGCAGGACTCCAAACGAGCCGCTCTCCTGGTTCGGAGTCCTGCCTTCAGGCAGTCTTGTTCCCTGTGACGGCGCCGCCGAATCGCTGAAAGCTATCTACTCCTCGGGCAGTTCGGCGGTGAGGGCGGCGACGACGGGGGCGATGGTGGTGGCCGTGCTGATCTCGACCTGGGTGATCTTGCTGTCGGGGTTGGTGGGGATGCGCAGGAGGCGCAGGTGCGACTTGCGCAGGACCAGGATGCGTGCCGAGCCGGGCACGTCGGCCTCCGCATTGTAGTCAGCCAAGTGCTCGCCACTGAGCCACTGGACCTCCTGCGACGGCGCGTCGTCGTAGCGGATGCGGACGCTGGCGCCGACCTTGCGGTCCTTGGACGATGGGTAGGCCCAGCCACCCACTCCGCCGAGGACGTGGAGTGCGCGGCAGCGGAAGCCGACGGGGACCGTCACGCTCGCTGGATACCTCGCGGCGAGAGCCTCGGGCGGCCCGCCGCGCAGGATGAGCAGGTTCCTCCCCTCGTTCCGCGCAGGGTCAATCACCTCGAACGGGATGCCGCGGAATGCGTACGCCCCGTAACGCTCGAAGGGGAAGCAGTCGGCGCTGCGCGCGGGACTGAGGAAGAGCCCGCGGCCATTGTTGGAGTGGACGTTGGCGACTGCGGCGAGGTCCACGGGGCGGAACCTGCCGCTCGTGGCCTCGGGGAGCCAGACGGCGTAGGCGTCGCGGGCCCCGGGCTGGGTTGCCCTGACGTTGGCGAAGGGGAGCATCGTGGCCAGCGCGCGGCTGCCGTCGGCCAGGGCGATGCGCACGCGGAAGGCGGGGCCGAGGACCTGGTGGCTCGGGCTTCCAGCCTGAGTCCCCACAGGCAAGATGCCTGTGCCACCAGGAACGAGGCCTGAGAGGGCGGCGAGCGGCTCACCCTGGGCATCGCCCAGGAGCGCCGCGCGCGTCGCCGCGTCGCACCAGGCGGTGTCGAGCGCGTAGACGAGCGGGCCGCGGCGGAGGGAGAGCCGCCCCTCGTTGCCCTGGCGGCCGGCCACCCAGCGGGCCTGCGTCGGGAGCGCGACGGCCACGCGGTCGCCCTGCCGCCACTCGCGGGCGATGGCCACGTAGGTGGCGTTGCGTTCGGGACGCTCGGGCAGCGCCTGGCCGTTCACAGCCACGGCCGGCCTCTCGCACCAGGCAGGCAGCCGCAGGCGCAGCGCGAAGCGCTCGGGCCGCGCGGGCGATATCTCGAGCTCAACCGTTTCGCCCGCCGGGTAGTCGGTGGCCTGGCGAAGCGTCAGCTCCGTGCCCGAGGCGAGCGCGGTGCGGAGGGTGGACGCGGCGTAGTGGTTCACGGCAATGCCGTCGCGCGTGCGGCCGTAGAGGAGCGATGGCACCGTGGCCAGGATGCGCGAGCCGCTGGCCGAGCAGCACTCGGGGCCGCCCTCCGGCTTCCAACCGCTGAGGGGCGTGGACCCACGCCAGGCCGAGCCGTCGGACGCCTGGGCCGCCAGCAGGCCGTTCCAGAGCAGCCGCTCGATGGCGTCGGCGTGAGCGGCGTCGCCCGTGGCCTCGAGCAGCCGCTGATTGGCTTCGAGCCACGCCGCCGCGGCGCACGTGTCGCCCGCATCGCCCGCCGCGTCGGAGCGGTTGGCTGGCGCTTCGGCCCACGCGCTCATCACCCCGCGCAGGAGCTCCTTGTCGCCCGTCGCGCGGTACTGCTCCAGCAGCTCAAGAATGCCGGGGTACGGCGTGTCGGCGGCCGCGGCGGGCCTGGCCTCCTGGTGCTTCGCCAACCACCGCTCGTTCGCCTTGAGCCGCTGGCCCAGGAAGCCCCCCACCTCGGCCACCGCCCCAGGCGGCAGGGGCTCCTGCGCGAGCGGCACCTCGGCGGCGGAAGCAGGATCAACCACGGAGACACAGAGGGCACAGAGAAGAGCGAGGCGGAACATCCAATCTCCTATCGCCCGGAAGGCGGGATTGCGAACTGCGGGATGACTTGTCTCTCCCCATTTGCTATCATCATTGGCCGCAGGTGTCAACCGGGTTCGTGCTTGGTTCAACCTTGTTTTCCGGGGAGTGGTTGCGTATAATCCGCACCGGGAGCTCAGCGCCCTCGACAGGATGGTTGCGCATGCTCACTCGGCTGCAAGTCTCAGGGTTCAAGAACCTGGTTGACGTTGACGTGCGCTTCGGGCCGTTCACCTGCGTCGCCGGCGCGAACGGCACTGGCAAGTCCAACCTCTTCGACGCCATCCACTTCCTCAGCCTGCTGGCGGACAAGCCCCTCCTCGAGGCGGCGCGGAGTATCCGGGATGAGAAGGGAAAGTCGTCGGATGTGAGGAACTTATTCCATCGCGTGGGCGACCGGCATGACACCCGGATGTCTCTTGATGCGGAGATGATCATCCCGTCAGAGGGCGCAGATGATCTCGGCCAGACGGCCACCGCAACAACGACGTTCGTCCGCTACGTGCTGGAGCTGGGTTGGCGTCAGAACGCTAACGCAGGCCACGCGGGGCTAGAGATAGTGAAGGAAGAACTCACGCGCATCCGGCTCGGTGAAGCTCTCGAGCACCTCCGGTTCCACAACAAGGCCAGCACATGGCGGCGGTCCGCTGTCAAGGGACAGGGTCGGAGGAATACGCCTTACTTCATCTCCACCGAAGGCGAAGGCTCAGCCCGCGTGATCAAGCTTCATCAAGATGGTGGAAGCAGGGGCAAGCCGAGGCCGCTGCCTTCTGCCAACCTGCCGCGCACGATTGTCTCCGTAGTCAACGCTGCGGAGAGTCCGACGGCTGCTCTTGTGCGCAACGAAATGCGCTCGTGGCGCATTCTCCAGCTTGAGCCCTCATCGCTGCGCAGGCCGGACGGGCTCGACGCGCCGGCGACGCTGGGCGCGGACGGCTCGCACCTGCCAGCGACCCTGTATCGCTTGGCCAGGATGGCGGAGCCGGGCGGAATCGGTGAACCAGAGCCGGATACATCGAGCATCTATGCCCGGGTGGCCAACCGCCTGTGGGAGCTGGTGGATGACATCCGCGACGTCTATGTGGAACGCGATGAGAAGCGCGGACTTCTGACGCTGATGGCGACAAGCAGGGATGGCACCTCACACCCAGCCATCGCGCTCTCGGACGGCACGCTCCGCTTCCTGGCACTGGCGGTATTGGAGGAGGACGCGACGGCGACGGGGCTGATCTGCCTCGAGGAGCCCGAGAACGGGATTTATCCCGAGCGCATCCCTGCCATGCTTCGCCTCCTTCGCGGCATTGCGATGGATGCTGAAGAGCCCGTCGGACCCGGTAACCCGCTTCGCCAGGTGATCGTCAACACGCACAGTCCGGCGGTGGTCGGCCAGGTGGACCGCGATAGCCTGGTCGTGGCGGAACTGGTCGAAACACTGCGCGGCGGCCAGCGCTTCAGAGGGGCACACTTCAGCGCCATGCCCGGTACGTGGCGGTGCGAGAGTGGCGCTGAAGCGGTCCCGATCGGACAGCTTCTCACGTACCTGAACCCTGTCCTGCCGCCGGATGATGAGGAGGAACGGGACGTCCGGCCAAGAGCAAGGGCGCACAAGCTACGCGTGGTAGACTGCCCGGACCTCCAGCGCTACCTTCTCTTCCCGCAAAGCAGCCAATCGTGAAGCAACTCCGCTACACACTGCTCTGCGACGGGAGCTCGGATCGCAGCCTGCTTCCCATTCTCACGTGGCTTCTCGAGCAGTATATCACGGGAAGCGCCGTCGTCTCCAGATGGGCGGACTTCCGGATGGTCCCCTCCCCTCCGCGCGCGCTGGCCGCCAGGATCGGCATGGCCGTGGAACTGAGGCCGTGCGACATGCTGTTCGTCCACAGGGACGCGGAGCGGGCCTCGCGCAGCGACCGGGTGAGCGAGATCAGGAAGGCCCAAGTCGAGAGCAGGAATCCCCGATTCCCCGCGGTCTGCGTAGTCCCAGTGCGGATGACAGAGGCGTGGCTGCTGTTCGACGAGGCGGCGATCCGCAAGGCGGCAGGGAACCCCCGCGGGCGCGTCGAGCTGGAGCTGCCAGACCCCCGTGAGGTGGAGCGCATACCGGACCCCAAGGCGCTCCTTCATTGCCTGTTGGCAAGGGCGAGCGATCTGGGCAGGCGTAGGAGCAGCACCTTCCCAATTCGCATTGCCGCGGCGAGACTCGCTGAGATGATCCCGGACTTCACCCCCTTGCGCCAACTGCCTGCGTTTTCCGCAATGGAGCAGGAGCTCCGCCAACTCATTCAGGAGAAAGGCTGGTAGCCGACGGACCGGCCGCGCCTTCGCCCTTCCAGGAGAAAACGCTAATGACCAGCCGCGAACGCTATCGGGCCGTGACGCACTATCAGCCGTTCGACAGGCTCTTCCGCCACGAGATGGGACCCTACCCCGAAACCCTCAAACGCTGGCAGAACGAGGGCCTGCCTCGCGACGACTCCTACCAACGCATCGCGGGCTACGACCGCTTCGAGACCGCACCCGTCAACGTCGGCCTCGCCTGGGGCTTCGACTATGAGACGCTTGAGACGACCGAGGACTACGAGGTCTACCGCGACGGCGATGGCGTCATCAAGAAGAAGCTCCGCGACGTCCCGCCCCCCGCCATGCCCCAATACGTGGAGTTCCCCCTCAAGGACCGCGAGACGTGGCGGAGGGTCTTCCTCCCCCGCCTCAACCCCGACAGCCCGAACCGCATCTCGATGCACTGGGCGTCGCTCGTGAAGCAATACGCCGTCCGCGACTTCCCCCTCGGCGTCTCCGCAGGCTCCATCTTCGGCTGGATTCGCAACTGGATGGGCGTCGAAAACGTCGCCGTCATGCTCTACGACGACCCAGCATTCGTCCAGGAGATGATGGACACCATCGGCGACCTGGTGGTCGAAGTGCTCAAGAAGGTGGTCTTCGAGGTGCAGTTCGACTTCGCCGTGATGTGGGAGGACATGGCCTACAAGACCGCCAGCCTCATCTCCCCGCGCCACGTCCGCCAACTGATGCTCCCCAACTACCGCAAGATCACCGACCTCCTCCACAAGGCGGGCGTTGACACCGTGATGCTCGACAGCGACGGCAACGTCGAGGAGCTGATCCCCCTGTGGCTGGAGGGCGGCGTCAACTTCATCTACCCGTTCGAAGTCGCGGCGGGCATGGACGTCGTGGCCTTGCGGAAGAAGTTCGGTCGCGACCTCATCATCGGCGGCGGGATGGACAAACGCGTCCTCGCCTGGGGCGACCGGGCCGCCATTGACCGGATGGTTGACGAAAAGCGCGACCTGATGCTTGAGGGCGGCTACATCCCTGGCTGCGACCACGCCATCCCGCCCGACATCTCCTGGCCCAACTTCCTCCACTACTGCGAGAAGCTGGCCTCGATTGCGTAGGCACAAACTGTCACGGGTCGCTTCAAATCCGGCCACCTCGGGTCCCCTGCGATCCGGCCGGCTTAGTCGAGCCGCCCCCAAGCCCATTGTTTGTCGCAAACTGCCCTCAGCTAAGACTTTAGGGGGCTGTTTGCGACAAACCATGGGCTGTGCAATGTCCCGGAAGTGGCCGGTCGTGAGGCGATCCGCCCTGGCCGGATCAAGGCGACCCTTGACACAAACCAAGGCATTGCCGCCTTGTCAATACCCCACGGCACACCCAACGGCATCCCTGACGCGCCAAACAGGTCCCTGTGTTGGGTGAAAAGCCCTGGCTGGATCCCTAGGCCTGCCTCAGGCGTATCGGGGCCCACAGGAATAGGCATGGCTGGCAGCGGCTGTCGCAATCGCCGTGCTTCTTATTCGCGCAGTTGGGATCTGGCAAAGGCCCATATATCCGCTTCAAGGTTTCGTACAACCTTGGATGGTTGCCTGAGGTTATTGCGGCCAGCAGATCCTCTCGCCAGTTAGGTGGGAGGGGATCAACCGTCGGCACCCTCATCGCGCGCAACAATTCCTCGATCACCGTGCCAAGCGTCCTCGTGCGACACTTAGAAGGAAGATGGGCATCGTTCACCACCATGTAGCACAGGGAACTTACGATGCGGAGCGGACAGTCGCGCAGTCTCTGGGGCCCAACGCCAGGTCTAGCCCGAAGCGCTGCCGTCCACCTCAGCATGTTCTTCCGCCATTCCGTCCGAAAGAAACCCGCAGCATCCCGCTCCATCTCGGGGTACGAGCCGTGGTGCACTCTGTAACGCGCCCTGACCGTAGGCAACAAATCAAGATTCAGAAGATCCATGACGGAGGCTCCTGCACGTTCCGAGGAAAGCCCGTGGCAGATTGCGAGCGCTCCCCACGCCGCGGTGCCGCGAGTCTCTCCAGTTCGGCGCGTACCCGGGCGTACCGTCCGCTCCTCAAGCTCACGACGCTATCGAAGAAGTCGGTGTCGTTATGCATGCCAAAGCCTACATAGGGCTCAATACACCGCACGATCCATTCCTTGCCGCCTGCGGATGGCGCGACCTTGACTATTGCCTCGATGTCGCCCGGCTTACGGAAATGCATACCTACCTCGGTGGAGCCAATGATGCTGGTCAGGTATCCAGCGGCCGCTGTGGTTCCGTGCGTGTAGCAACCAGCGAGTAGGTAAAGCTTGCGACCCGGATGCAACGCGTCTTGTCTGACCAGAATGTAACCATAGTCATGCCAGAGCCCGTCGGCCGTAGGCTTTGCCAAGTGGGAGCTTGCCCGGCCTCCCAAGAGAGATCTCACTCGGTGATCCTGGAACGGCCTCTTCCGAATCCGGCGCAGTACATCACAAGTAACCCGGTTCTTGACGGGGCCACCCAGCAGGATCAAGTGCTTGTGCTCCACTTGAGGTAGAGTCACCTCCTCGGATATGTGGACCGTGATTTCAGCGGCGGGGGATGCTGCGGCGAGAATGGCTTGGACGAAGTACAAAGCAGTGAACTCGCCCCCTCCTATGCAGGGCCCGCCCTGAGCTGTCACCGGGCTTGCGGCCACGACGGAGACGGCCCCTTTCAGACCTCCCCATATCATCCGCATACCGTCGGGCAGAGCATGTGGGCCGGGAGCGTGTGCGAGGACCGAGGGAAGAGCCCTCAGCAGGCGCTCGCGTTGCTGCTCGGTGAGGCGCACTTCCCGGTTGACCGCTTTCACTATCAGTTCGGCAACAGAAGCCATCGCAACCCCCCTTGTGCCGTGTGATCACGGCGTTCAGGCACGTAGGACGGTGCCTGCGTGAATCCAGCCACTTGGTTCGAGCACCCGGATGGCGTCCTCCGGCTGGCCCTCATCGCCCGTGCTGTACCAGTGGCTACCACAGATTCTTGTTGCCAGCACTCACGTCCTGATGCCTCAGGAACCAACGAGCGAAGGAGCCATAGTGTGCAAAGCCCATTGCCGCCGACGTCGCCCGGAGGTCGAGGTCCGGGCAACGTAGAAGACGTGCTGCCGTTCGAAGAAGGATCTTGTTCCGGAGTTTGCGGAACGAACCACCTGTCTGCCGCTTGACCTCCTCAAGGACCCACCGCCGAGAGAAACCCAATTCCCTCGCGATGCCAGAGATGGTAGCTTTGGCGGCGTTCTCTTCAATGTGGCAGACAACCAGCCGGAGAAGTTCCGTGCTTCTTGGGCGTTTGGTGTGCTGCGAACCCGCAGGCCGCCTCCGAGCCGGGTCCTGAGGGGAACACACCCGCGGCCTTCCTCGGGGTGCAGCCGCGGCTGGCTCCACACAGCCACGCTCGCCTGCTCTCGCCGTGCGAACGGCTCGAACGACGCGCACAAATCTGCCTCATGAAATTCAGCGCCAAGTACCGTTCGCTGTCAAGACCCTTCTCGGCAGCCCGAAAGCAGTCGCTTGGGCGAGATTGTAGCATTTGTCAAGCAAGAAGTGCGCATTATGGGAACTCCCCACGGGAAGAAAACAACTACCAGTTTCAGAAGGTCAGGGCACCTCGCACCCCGAGAAGACGGAAGACGCTTCCTAACCGTGACTTGCGAATGTCAATGTCATTTCTGCCCACTGGAGCCGCCGGGAGGGTGGCACCCGCCAACCGGCTCTTCGCGGGGGCTCTGACAGTTAGCTCCACGTCGTCGCTTGCGTGCGCGCCCCAATGGTGCGGGGCGCACGGAAGGGAACTCTGGGGCCGTCTTACTCACATGCACCGGGCGCGGGGCTGCGCGTCGTCGGGGATAGGGGCCGGTTGGCTCGCGTGGTAGTCTCTGGCTCGGGAAGGCGGTAGGCGGGGACCTGGATGAGGTGGTCGGGCGGCGTCTCGCCGGCGATGACGCGGTCAATGGCTTTGGCCACCTGCGGGAGGATGGTCTTCTGGGAGCACTGCTGGCAGACGCCCACTGGGACGTTCTCGATGAGGTGGAGGCTGCCGTGCCGCCACACCTCTCGGGTGATCCGCTGTTCCTTGACCTCGCCGCCGCAGAAATGGCAATCGGAGTAGGTTCGGCCCATAGGCAGCCCTCCACCGCTTCCCGGATGGACCCCACGTCCTGCATTATACCGAACGCTGCAGGATTCGCAAGGAGTCACGGTGACAGGGGTGCGGGGCGGTACTGTACGTAGGCTGTGCCGCCCCCACCGACCTCGTGCCGGTGGGGCGAAGGATTGGCCACTACGCGGCGCCGCTCTCACCCCCGCCCCCCTCTCCCCCCGCCCGCGGCGGGCGGGGGGAGAGGGGGGTGAGGCGCCTGGTTGTTGCCAATCCCCGCCTCCACCGGGGCAAGCCCGGTGGGGGGCCTGGGGCCTCAGGGGGCCAAATGGGAAGAGAGGGAGAGTGGCCCCCTGACACTTGTGGGCGCGTAAGTGCCGTGATAGCAAGGGCTTAGCCGAGAGAGGTCACGGGGCCAAGCGAACGCGTTGGCCCCCTGAGGGGATGAGGGAGACGTAAGTCGCGTCTCCCTGCTTGCAGCCGGGCTTCGCGGCGGTATACTATCCGCAGGGGGGCAGGAGGCCAGACATGCGGATGGCGACAGCCGTGGGCACACTGTTTGGGCTGGGTCTGTCTCAAGCCCTCGGCAGCGAGGCGTGGGTGTGGGAACGGAAGACGAATGCCTTTGGTGAACGCCGCGAGGTGGCAGCGATGCTGGTGGGCTACCTCGAGGAGATGTGCCGCCCCAAGGCCCTCAATGTGCGGAAGGGCGATGAGTTCAAGGCGCATCAGAAGGCCCTCCGCCAGAAGCTGCTGGAGTGCGCGGGGCTGTGGCCCCTGCCCGAGCGCGTGCCGCTCGACGCCCGCCTCTCCGACCCGCTCGACCACGAGTGGTGCACGGTCCGCCGCGTGGCGTATCAGCTCTGGCCCGAGGTCTACAGCACGGGCCTGCTCTACATGCCGAAGCAGCTTGCCGAGAAGCCGGCGCCCGCTATCCTCCGCACCCACGGCCACTGGCCCAACGGCAACGCGAACGCCGAGGTGCAGAAGAGCTGCCTGGCCCCCGCGAAGATGGGCTACGTCGTCTTTTCCTCGACGCAGAGCCACTACGAGGACCTGCCGCTCGGCATCTCGCACCAGACCTTGATGATCTGGAATAACATCCGCGCCCTCGACTACCTCCAGAGCCTGCCCGAGGTGGACAAGGCGCGGATCGGGGTGACGGGCTGCTCGGGCGGTGGGCTACAGGCCCAGATGCTCGTGGCCGCCGACCCCCGCGTGAAGGCCGCCAGCATCGTGGGCATGACGTGCGACTACCGCGAGATCGTCTTCGCCGGCGCCGCCCACCGCGCCTGCAACCATTTCCCCAACATCATGCGGCACACTGATGAGCCGGAGTTGAGCGCCCTCGGCCTCCCCTGCCCAGTCCAGTACCTGACGATGAACGACTGGACCCGCTCGTTCGAGGCCAACAACTACCCCACAATCCGCAAACTCTACGAGGCCAACGGCCTGGCGGACCGCCTCGACTGCAAGTACTGGCCCACCGGCCACGACTACGCGCAGCCTAAGCGCGAACGGATGTATTGGTGGATGGAGAAGTGGCTGCGCAACAAGGACCACGGCGGCCCGGTGGCCGAGCCCAAGTGCAAGCCCTTCCCAGTCGAGACCATCGAGAAGCTCAAGGCTGATATGAAGGGGGACAAGGGCTTCGGCCAGCTCAGCCGCCTGTATGCCCAGAAGGCCGGCGGGCCGCCGAAGCTCGCCAGCCGCGAGGACTGGCTTGCCTATCGCCAGAAGATGCGGAGGGCGCTTGAGGGCTTGCTCGGCAAGCCGCTGACGCGGCGGGGCGAGGCAAAGGTGGTTCGCACCGAAGAGGCCGATGGCCTCGCCGTCGAGCGAGTCCTCATCCCCAGCGAAGGCGGCATTCTCGTGCCCACCCTCCTCATCTGCCCTGCGGCGTGCGTGGGCAGGCTGCCCGTCGTCATCGCCTGCGCCGACGGCGGCAAGGATGCGCTACTCGCCACGCCTGTAGGCGGCGTGTCCCCACGCCGCGATACGCGGGACAGAGACGTCCCGCCTACAGAGATGGCGAGGAGCGGGGCGCTCGTCGTGCTGCCCGACGTGCGGTTCACGGGCGAGGTGTCGCTGCGGGCGATGGCGGGCCTCACGGGCGGGCTCCTCACCTTCAAGGCGTGCAGCCCCATCGGCGAGGGGAACCCCGCCTCGTTCGACGGCGCCTGGCAGCGGAACGCGCTCCTCTGGGGCCGCCCACTCACGGGCATGGCCGCGACCGACCTCGCCGCCGTGCTCGACTACGTGCTGGCGCGGCAGCAGGCCGACCCCGACAAGATCACCCTCCGTGCCCGCGGGGGCGCGGCCTTCGCCGCCCTGTTCGCCGCGGCGTGGGACGACCGCGTGGGCGCCCTGGACGCCGATTTCGGCGGCCGCGGGTTCCAGAAGCGCAACGCCCCACTCGTCCCCTTCGTCCTTCAGCACGGGGACGTGGTTCAGTGGGCGGCCCTCCTGGCCGACCGACGGCTCACCCTTGCCGGGGTGCCCCCCGAGGCCGGCGATACGGCTTGGCTCAAGGATGCCTTCCGCGCCGCCGGCAACACCGATGGGCTCAGCCTGCGGCCGTAGGAACGGCGCATCCGACCCCTCTCCCTTCCAGGGAGAGGGTAGGGTGAGGGTGGGAGTTCGGGAGTGCATGGGCGCCCAACCCTCCCCATTCCCCCTCCCTGAGAGGGAGGGGGGTTGATCAGGTGGGGCATGGGTGATATGATCCCCGCCTGTGAAGCCAACTCCCCTTTCATAAGAGCGGAAAGGGATAGGACGTGGAGATTCGGTTCAACGGCAAGACGGCGATCGTGACGGGCAGCGGCAGTGGCATCGGGCGCGTCATCGCCCGCACCCTGGCCCAGGCCGGCGCCAATGTGGTCATTGCCGATATCAAGCTCGACCTCGCCCAGCAGACCGCCGCCGAAATCGAAAAGGAGCTCGCCCCCGCGGGGGCGCTCGCAGTCCAGGTGGACATCTCGAAGGAGGACCAGGCCAACGCGATGGTGGCGGCGGCGGTGGCACGCTTCGGGAGCGTGGACATCCTGGTGAACAACGCCGGGCTATCGTATCCCGTGAAGCTCGTGAGCATGACGCCGCGAGATTGGGACCGGATGATCGCGGTGAATCTGACGGGGACGATGTGGTGCGGGAAGGCGGCGATTGCGCAGATGGTGAAGCAGGGCAAGGGCGGGGTTGTGATCAACATCAGCTCGAAGAGCGGCGTGCGCGGCTCGAGCGAGCTCTCCCACTACTGCGCCACGAAGTTCGGCGTCATTGGCCTAGCGCAGTCCTGGGCACGCGAGTACGCCAAGCAGGGCATCCGCTGCTGCTCGGTGCTGCCGGGCAACGTGTTCGAGGGGAGCGGCATCTGGAGCGCAGAGTTCATTGCCAAGCAGGCCGCGAAGCTGGGCATTGCGCCCGACCAGGTGCGCGCCCACTACGACTCGCTGGTGCCGCTCGGGCGCTCCTGCCTGCCCGAGGACATAGCAAACGCCGTGGCCTTCCTTGCGTCCGACCTGGCCTCATACATCACCGGCATCTCGCTCCTCGTGGATGGCGGGCAGGAGATGAGAGCCTAGGGATTTGAGATCTGCGATTGCCGATCTTGCCCGAATAATTCAAAATTAAAGATTTGACACCACGCTTCAGTTGAAGACGGGCTTGCAGTAGTCGAGGAGGAGGGCGAGCTCGCGGCGCATGTCGCGGCGGTGGATGATGCGGTCGAGGAAGCCGTGTTCGAGCATGAACTCGGCGGTCTGGAAGCCTGCGGGGAGCTCGGCCTTGAGGGTTTGCTGGATGACGCGTGCGCCGGTGAAGCCGATGAGGGCCTTGGGCTCGGCCACAATGATGTCGCCGAGGGAGGCGAAGCTGGCCATGACGCCGGCATAGGTGGGGTTGGTGAGGATGGCGATGTAGACGCCGCCCTGGTCGCGGTAGCGTCGGGCGGCGGCGGAGGTCTTGATCATCTGCATGAGGGAGAGGCAGCCCTCCTGCATGCGGGCGCCGCCGGAGGCGCAGAAGATGGCGATGGGGAGGCGGTGCTCGTAGGCCCGCTCGAAGGCGCGGGTGATCTTCTCGCCGACGACGGAGCCCATCGAGGCCATGATGAAGCGGGAGTCCATGACGGCGGCGAAGAGTTCGCGCCCCTCGATCTTGGCCCGTCCGATGACCACGGCATCCTTCAGCCCGGTCTGCTGCTGCATCTCGCGGAGCCGCTCCGAGTACGGGATGCGGTCCACGAACCCGAGGGGGTCGGTGGGCGCGATGTCAGCGTCGGTTTCCTCGAACGACCCTTCGTCGAAGGCGATGCGGATGCGCTGGGGGGAGGAGAGGGAGAAGTGGTATTGGCACTTTGGGCAGACCCAGAGGGCCTGCTCGACCTCGCGCTTGTAGACCATGGCGCCGCAGGCGTCGCACTTCATCCACAGGCCGTCGGGGATCGAGCGTCGGCGGGTCATCCAGGCCATGGGTCAGGGACTCCCTGCGGGGGTGTCACTAGCCGCAACTGTGGCGGGAAAAAGACACCAGGAGTCTTTTGCCGTCACGGCCCTTCGGGTGCTTCGCACAAAAGACTCCTGGTGTCTTTTTCCCATGGGGGCGTCAATACCCGCACTCGCGGCGGTAGAGCTGGAGGAGGAAGCGATAGACGTCGCGGAGGCTGTCGCGGTCCACGCGGATGATGAGCTCGCCGCCCTTGGTGTGGCGGTGTGAAGCGGTCGGCTGGGCGATGACCTCCGCTGTCGGCGGCAGGGTGTGCCTGACCATGTCCAGCAGGGTCGGCAGCGCATAGGGGCCCTCGAGCACGTGCACCTCGGTGTGGTCCGACTCGAGTGGGGGCGCCATGTGGACGAAGGCGCGGCCCTTGAGGCGGTAGGAGATCGACTCGTGGGCGAAGACCTCGCTGGGCGCCCAGATCTTGGGCAGGTCGAGCAGGGCCTCGTGCAGCTCGCGCGCGACATAGCGCTGCTCGGGCGAGGCGATGCTGTTCAGCAGCATGCCCGTCGAAATCTTCCGGCTCTCCTGCCTGGTTCCCCGATCGGGGGTCGGCGCGGACATCGCGTCCCTCCCGGCCCTGGGCCGGTGCGCGGCCCCGCCGCTCAGCCGCGAAGCGCCTGGATGGCTTGCTGCCGGTCGCGGCAGCCGAAGATCGCCGTGCCCGCCACCAGGACGTTGGCTCCCGCCGCCACGGCCTCGCGCGCGGTCCGCGGGTTGATGCCGCCGTCTACCTCGATGTCCAAGGTGCTGGGGGCCAGCCGACGGAGTCGGCGGACCTTGTCCAGCGCCTCAGCAATGAACTCCTGGCCTCCGAAGCCCGGGTGCACCGTCATCACGAGCACCTGGTCCACGGCGTCCAGGTAATCCTCGGCTGCTCGGGCCGGCGTGCCCGGGTTGAGCGTGAGCGAGGCCCGCGCCCCGCAGGCGTGGATTCGCTCGATGAGCGCCCGGGGCTCGCGCGCGACCTCGACGTGGAAGCCGATGGTCGCGGCGCCGGCCCGCGCGAACGTTGCCACGTAGGGGCCGGGGTTGTCCAGCATCAGGTGCACGTCGAGCGGCACCCGCGTGGCCCTGGCGATGGCCTCGACGACGTGTGGCCCCATCGAGAGATTGGGCACCAGATGGCCGTCCATCACGTCGCAGTGCAGGAGGTCGGCTCCTGCCTTCTCAACCGACTCGATCTCCTCGCCGAGGCGCAGCCAATCAGCGGCGAGGAGCGACGGCGCGATCTTCACATCCATCAGGCGTCTACTCGTTCACCAACAGGAGCTGGCTAAAGCCAGGACTCCAAACGCGTTCCCTCCCTGTTCGGAGTCCTGCCTTCAGGCAGTCTTGTCCTTCAGGGCCGCGATGCCGGGCAGCTCGCGGCCTTCGAGGAACTCCAGGGAAGCGCCGCCGCCGGTCGAGATGTGGGTCATCTTGTCGGCGAGGCCGAAGGCGTTGGCGGCAGCCGCCGTGTCGCCGCCGCCCAGGACGCTGATGGCCTTCGACGCGGCGATGGCTTCGCCCAGGGCCTTCGTGCCGTCGGCGAACCGCGGGTCCTCGAAGACGCCCATTGGGCCGTTCCAGACCACGGTCGCGGCGTTGGCGACGGCCGCGGTGAATGCCTGCACGGTCTTCGGCCCGATGTCGAGGCCCATCATGCCCGCGGGGATGGCGGCGCCGGGCGTCACCTCGCGGCGCACGTCGGGCACCGGCGTGCCCTCCTTGGTCATCGGGAACTTGTCGCCGGCCACGTGGTCGGCGGGGAGGTGGAAGGCCACGCCGCGGCGGGCCGCAATGTCGAGCATGCCCTTGGCGTCGCCCAGGCGGTCGGCCTCGACCCGCGAGGCCCCCACCTCGACGCCCTTGGCCTTGAGAAACGTGTAGGCCATCGCGCCGCCCACGATCAGGGCGTCCACCTTCGTCATCAGGTTCGTGATCACGGCGATCTTGTCGGAGACCTTGGCCCCGCCGAGTATGGCCACGAAGGGCCTCTTCGGGCTGGCCACGGCGTTGCCGAGGTACTGGATTTCCTTCTGGAGCAAGTAGCCCGCGGCGGCGGGGAGAAATGCCGCGACGCCGGCCACGGATGCGTGGGCGCGGTGGGCGCAGCCGAAAGCGTCGTCCACGTACACCTCGCCCAAGGCGGCCAGCTTCTGCGAGAACGCGGGGTCGTTCGCCTCCTCCTCGGCGTGGAACCGCAGGTTTTCGAGGAGCAACACGTCGCCTGGCCCCAGCTTCGCCACGGCCGCCTCGGCCTCGGGGCCGACGCAGTCGGTGGCCGTGCCCACGGGCTTGCCGAGCAGCTCGGCCAAGCGCTTCGCCGCGGGGGCCAGGCGGTACTTGTCGTTCACCTTGCCGTCGGGCCGGCCCAGGTGCGACATCAGGATCACCTTACCGCCGTCGGCGATGGCCTTCCGTATCGTCGGCAGCGCCGCCACGATCCGCGTGTCGTCCGCCACCTTCCCCTCCTTCAGCGGCACGTTGAAGTCCACGCGGACCAGCACCCGCTTCCCGCGCAGGTCCAGGTCGTCTATCGCCAGCTTGCCCATGCGCACTCCCTCACTTGGCCATCAGGCGGACCAGCTCGACGCAACGGGCCGAGTAGCCCATCTCGTTGTCGTACCAGGAGACCACCTTGACCATGCGGTTCTGCATGACCATGGTGGACTGTGCATCGAAGAGACTGGAGACGCAGTTGCCGATGACATCGCTCGACACGACAGGGTCCTCGGTGTATTCGAGGATGCCCTTGAGCTCGCCCTCGGCCGCCTTCTTCATCGCGGCGTTCACCTGTTCCTTTGTCACGTCGGTCCTCAACACGGCCACGAGGTCCACGACCGAGCCGTCGGCCACGGGGACGCGGAGTGCGAAGCCGTTGAGCTTCCCCTTCAGTTCGGGGATGACCTCTCCGACGGCTTTGGCGGCGCCCGTCGTGGTCGGGATGATGTTGATGGCGCCGGCGCGGGCGCGCCGCGGGTCCTTGTGGATCAGGTCGGCGATCCGCTGGTCGTTCGTGTAGGCGTGGCACGTCGTCATCAGGCCGTACTCGACCCCGAAGTTCTCGTGCAGCACCTTCACCAGCGGGGCCAGGCAGTTCGTCGTGCACGAGGCGTTGGACACGTAGACGTCGGCCGGCTTGAGCGACTTGTCGTTGACGCCGAACACGATGGTCGCGTCAATCGGTCCCTTGGCGGGGGCGGTGAGGAGCACCTTCTTGGCGCCGGCCTGGATGTGCTTGGACATGGCCTCCTTGTCGGTGAAGACGCCGGTGGACTCGACGGCGATCGCCACGTTCATCGCGCCCCAGGGCAGCTTCGCCGGGTCCTTCTCGGACAGCACGGGGATCTTCTTGCCGTCCACCACCAGGAAGGCCTTGCCCTCTTCCTTGGCGGCGGCCACGGCGCCCTTGTAGCGGCCGTGGACTGAATCGTACTTGAGCAGTTGCGCCAGCAGCTCGGCGTCGGCGAGGTCGTTGATCGCCACCACCTCGATGTCGTCGCTCCCCTTCAGTGCCCTGAAGAACAGCCGCCCGATACGCCCAAACCCATTGATCCCGATGCGGATTCCCATGGCCCCATGTCCTCCTGTGTAGGTGACCCAACGCCTCGCCTGCGTCCCACCTGGGCGCAGTTCTACCCGCCGCCTATTATACCCCTCTTCGCCGTCCTGTCAAGGTCGCCTTCGCCTTGGAGTATGGCCCCCAGTTGTGGCAAGTTGGCGCCCGTGGGTGTCTTCTCTCCGCAGCGCGTCAGTCACATAAGAGGCGGTACAGCACGTGTCCCCCCAGGTACAGGCCCAGGATCCCCTGGATCACGGAGAAGGCCACCAGCCCCTCGGGGTCGAGGAAGTAGAAGAGCCACGATGCGGCGTAGGCCCCAGTTGCGGCGCATTGAAGGAGCCGCGGGGCCTTGACATAGGACAGGTACACGATCAACAGGAACGTGTTGATGATGCAGAGGGCCTGCGGGCCTTTGAGCGCTCCCATCCCCGGCAGCATCATGGCCTACCACCTCAGAGGAGGTGACCTCGGGCGAAGGCGATGGCGTTGCGGAAGACGGCGAGCCCTTCGCCTTCGGCGGGCGCCGCGCCGGCCAAGGCGCGGCGGGCGTAGTGCGGGTGGTTCCAAGGGAACAGGTGGGCCTCGGGGTGCGGCATGAGGCCGAAGACACGGCCCGTCGGGTCGCAGATGCCAGCGATGGCCGCGACAGAGCCGTTGGGGTTGTGGGGGAAGCGGACCGTCGGCTCGCCGGTCGCGGGGTCGGCGTAGCGGCAGGCCACCAGGCGCTCGCGCTCGAGGCGCTCGAGCACCTTGTCGTCGAGGGTGAGGAACTTGCCCTCGCCGTGGCGGACGGGCAGGTCGAGCTGCTCGATGTCGCGGGTGAAGACGCAGGGCGAGTCGGGCTCGACGCGGAGGCGGACCCAGGCGTCGCGGTAAGTGCCGCAATCGTTGTGCGTGAGCGTGACGGTCTGGCGGCGGTAATCGCCGTCGAGGCCGGGCAGGATGCCGAGCTTGGCCATCGTCTGGAACCCGTTGCAGATGCCGATGATGAGTTTCCCGTCGGCGATGAAGCGCTGGATGGGTTCGGCCAGGCGGTGCTTCAGGCGGTTGGCGAGCACGCGCCCGCTGGCGATGTGGTCGCCGAACGAGAAGCCGCCGATGAAGGCGAGGACGTGGAACTCGTCGAGCGAGCGATGGCCGTCGAGCAGGTCGTTGAGGTGCACCCGCTCGGGCGCGGCGCCGGCCAGGCGGAAGGCGTGGGCGGTCTCCGCCTCGCAATTGAGGCCGAAGCCGGTGATGATCAGCGCTCGCACGTCAGATGCCATCGAACGTGGCCTTCCATCGGGCCTTTAGGTCAATCACACTCGCGTCAAGGATGGGCGCGCCGTCGAGGCCGGTGATGCGAAGGTGTGGCTCTTCCGTCACCTCCCCGATGCAGGCGCAGGGGAGGCCGCCGAGCGTCTCATCGAGCGCCACCCGGTCCGCGGGCGCGACGGTGATGATGAAGCGGCTGTTCGATTCGGAGAAGAGCAACACGTCGTCCTTGCCCAAGCCAACCCCCGGGACCTTGCGGAGGTCAATGGCCATGCCTAGTTCGCCTGCGAAGGCGACCTTGGCGAGGGCGACGCCTAGCCCGCCCTTGCCGGGGGCGTGGGCGGAGCGGACGAGGCTCTTCTCGATGGCCTGGGCCATCACGGCCAGAGTGGCCTTGGCCACCGAGGCGCACACGCGGGGGACGCTGCGGCCAATGCGCTCCGGGTGGCCGCTCAGGCGGCCCAGGTAGCGGGCGTACTCGCTCCCGCCCAGCTCCGCCTTGGTCTCGCCCACCACGTAGACCAGGTCGCCCGCGCACTTCGCGTCCATCGTCACGGCGCGCCGCACGTCGTCCATTCTGGCTACGACGGAGAAGAGGAGCGTGGGCGGGATGGAGATTTTCACCCCGCCGCGCGTCGAGTCGTTCTTCATCGAGTCCTTGCCGCTGATGAGGGGGACGCCGAAGGCGGTGCAGTAGTCGTAGAGGGCCATGTTGGCGCGGACGAGTTGTGCGAGCTTGTAATGGCCGTCGGGCGTCTTGGGGCTCTGGACGGGGTCGCACCAGCAGAAGTTGTCGAGGCCGGCCATGTGGTCGAGCCGCGCGCCCGTGCCGACCGCTCGGCGGAGTGCGAGGTCAACGATTGAGGCCACCATGTGGTAGGTGTCAACGTCTGAGTACTGGGGGTTGACACCCTCGGTGAGGACGATGCCCTCAACGCCCTCGTAATCGGCGAGGAAGACGGAGGCGTCGGAGGGGACATCGTTGTGGACGCCAACGAAGGGCTTGACGACGGAGAGGCCCTTGACCTCGTGGTCGTATTGGCGGCACTTTCTCTCGATGGAGCAGAGGTTCAGGTCAGCCAACAGGTCGGGCAGCGCCGTCTCGACCGCGGGCGCGGACGCCAGGTTGGGCTCGGGGTGCTGGGGGGGCGTCCACACGGCCTTCAGGTGCATCTTGGGGAAGCCGCTGTGCAGAAACTCGAGGTCCACACAGGCCACCGTGCGGTCGCCGTAGCGGACGTGGAACTTGCCGCTGTCGTTGAAGCGGCCGAGGACGGTGGCCTCGACCTCGCGGCGGCGAGCCAGGTCGAGGAAGGCCTCGATGTTCGCCGGTGGCACGGCCAGGCTCATCCGCTCCTGGGCCTCGGAGAGCAGAATCTCCCAGGGGTCGAGGCCCTGGTACTTCAGCGGGGCGTGGGCGAGGTCGAGCTCGGCGCCGCCAGCGGAGGTGGACATTTCGCCGATGCTGGACGAGAGGCCGCCCGCGCCGTTGTCGGTGATGCAGGTGTAGAGGCCGAGGTCGCGGGCCTCGAGGAGGAAATCGGTCATCTTCTTCTGCGTGATCGGATCGCCGATCTGCACGGCCTGGGCGGGCGACTCCTTGCGGAGTTCTTCGGAGGAGAAGGTGGCGCCGTGAATGCCGTCCTTGCCGATGCGGCCGCCGGCCATCACGATCAGGTCGCCGGGGTTCGCCTTCTTGCGCTCGGACGGCTGGCCGAGGATGGTGCGGGGCAGGATGCCCAGGGTGCCGCAGTAGACGAGCGGCTTGCCGAGGTAGCGCTCGTCGAAGATCTCCCAGCCGCGGGCGTAGGGGATGCCGCTCTGGTTCCCGCCGTCAATCACGCCCTTGTGGACGCCGTCGCGGATGCGGCGCGGGTGGAGCAGGCCCTCGGGCAGCGCGCCCTCGTGGAAGGGCGAGCCGAGGCAGTAGCCCCACACGTTGATCTGGAGCTGCGCGCCCTTTCCCGTGCCGAAGGGGTCGCGGTTCACCCCCACGATGCCCGTGATGGCCCCGCCGTAGGGGTCGAGGGCCGACGGGCTGTTGTGGGTCTCGACCTTATAGGCCAGGCTCCACTTGTCGTTGAAGGCGATCACGCCGGCGTTGTCGTGGAACACGCTCAGGAGCCAGGGGCACTGGCCCCGCAGGTCCTCGGTTGCCCGGCGGATGTAGCTCTTGAACAGCGAGTCAATGACGAGCGAGCGGTTGGGGCCTCCCTGCTCCTCCTCCGCTCGCCCTTCGCACGCGGCACGCGGCACGCGGCACGCAACATCCCGGCTCGCGGCTCGCGGCTCGCGGCTCGCCGCTTCCGTGTATTCGATCTCGGCGTTGAAGATCTTATGCTTGCAGTGCTCGCTCCAGGTCTGGGCGATCATCTCGAGTTCGGCATCGGTTGGGTTCGACCCGAGGCCGAAGCGCTGCCGCTCGGCCTGAAGCTCGGGCCGTGCGAAGTAGTCGCGGATCGCGTGCATCTCCTCCAGCGAGAGCGACAGGATGCCCTCGGAGCTGATCCGCATCAGCTCGGCGTCGGCGACCTGGAGGTCGTACTCGCGCACGGTCGGCCGCTGCTCGCCCTCAATGACGGGGATGGCGAGGTCGGGCTCCGACGCCCGCCACTCCTCGATGCTCTGGACGGCAATCGTCTCGATCAGCTCGTTGGCCAGGAGGTCGGTGCCGATGCGGCGGACGTCTGCCCGCCCCAGCTCGGCGCCCGTCAGGAGGAACTGGCGTTCGGTGTAGACCGCATCCGCGTCGGGCAGGCGGCGGCTCAGGATGTCCTCAATGGCCGTCTTCGACGTGCGGCCCACGTTGTCCGTCACGCCCGGCTTGTAGCCGACCGTGAGCATCCAGTGGAAGGGCGGGGCGTCGAGGCGGCCGACCCCCGAGCGCTCGATCACGGGGTCGGTGAACTCCTGGCGGACCGCCTCCACCTCGGCCGGCGTCAGGGCGGCGTGGATTTTGTAGACCATGCGTGTCTGCACGGCCTCGACGGGCAGGCCGAGGAAGGCACGCACCCGCTCGGCCACGCCCTCGCCGCCCGCGTCGCGCACGCCCTGACGGTAGCCAATCTCGATGCGATGAACCATAGTTACTTCCCGCGCCGCTTCCCAACGGAGTATACCGATTCCGGCTGTGGGTGCAACTGCCGAATCGCCTCGCAGCATCGTCCGACCCGGGCAACCCGCCGCCCGCCTCCCGACGCGCAACTGACAACTGACACCTATCGCGCTAGCAGCTCACAGGACTCGGCAGAGGTAGCACTTGAGGTAGCGGGATTCGGGGCAGGTGACGGAGACTGGGTGGTCGGGGGCCTGGCTGCGGCGTTCGAGGACCTGGACCTCGCGGCCAGTGTCGTAGGCGGCGTCGTTGAGCATGGCCGTGAAGGTCGCGTCGTCAATGTGCTGGGAGCAGGAGCAGGTGGCGAGGATGCCGCCGGGCTCGAGGAGGTGCATGGCGAGGAGATTGATGTCCTTGTAGCCGCGGAGGGCGTTTTCGACATCGCCGGTGGAGCGCGCGAACTTGGGGGGGTCGAGGACGACGAGGCCGAAGGTCTGGGCGGCGTCGCGGAGGCGGCGGAGTTCGACGAAGACGTCGCCCTGGCGGAACTCGACGTCGGGGGGATGATTGGATGGGTGGATGGGTGGATGGGTGGATGAATGTAAGAGGGAAGTGAGGCCATTGAGTTCAGCATTCCGCTGCGCCAGGGCCAGGGCGGGTTCGGACATTTCGATGGCGAGGACGCTTGCGGCGTGGCCGAGGACGCGGGCGAAGAGGGCGAAGGCGCCCGTGTAGGAAAAGCAGTCGAGGACACGGCGGCCCTCCGCGAGGGCGGCGACGGCGCGGTAGTTGTCGCGCTGGTCGAGGAAGAGGCCGGTCTTCTGGCCGCGGCGGAGGTCGGCGAGGAGACGGATGCCGTGCATGGTGACGGGAAGGGGGTCGGGCGGCTCGGGGCCGGCGAGCGGCCCGACGTGGGGTTCGATGCCCTCTCTGGTCGCCACGTCGGTGTCGGAGCGCTCGAAGACGTGGCGGTTTGGGCAGACGCGGGCGAGGGCGGCGAGGATTTCGCCCTTGCGGAGGGCGAGTCCGAGGGAGAGGAACTGGACGACCAGCCAGTCGGCATAGCGGTCCACGATGAGGCCGGGCAAGCCGTCGCCCTCGGAGTGGACGAGGCGGTAGGCATCGGTGTGGGCGGGGAGGCTGAGGGTCTGCTCGCGGAGCCGGGCGGCGAGGCGGAGGCGGCGCTCGAAGTAGGCGGCGTCCACCGCCTCGTCGGGGTTCCAGGTGGCGAGGCGGACGCGGATCTGGGACTTGGCGTTGAAGAAGCCCTTTGCGACGAACTGGCCGCGGTCGTCGAGGACGGAGACGAGGTCGCCGTCGGCGGGGTTGCCTTCGACGCGCGCGACGGAGCCTGAGAAGACCCAGGGGTGGCCGAAGAAGAAGGGCTTGGCCCGGCCGCGCTTGAGGATGACTGAAGCCATTTGCGATTTCCGATTGCCGATTTCAGAGAAGAAGGAGAGTGAACTCTCTGGGATGACGTATCGTATGCACACCGCCTCATTGATGATGGGACAAGATCGGAGTCCCGAAGGGACAGCAGTGGAATGCCGGCGGCTTCAGCCGCCGGAGTGGGGCGCACCAACGGCCCAGTCCCGAAGGGACGGCAGTGCGCCGGAGCGTGGGGCTCGCCATCTTCTGCCGTCCCTTCGGGACTGGTTAGTTGTAGCGCCTGAGTCCGGCGGCTGAAGCCGCCGGCAGTCCACTATGCTCCCTTTGGGAGCAAGACACCGAAGCATTCGCGACTTTGTCCCCTTCTCGGCATGACGCTCCGGCGACTGGGCCGTCCTACCCCGCGTTCGGGCCGCGCTTCCTTGCACGGGCGTGGGCGGCTGAAGCCGCCGGCAGTCCACTATGCTCCCTTTGGGAGCAAGACACCGAAGCATTCGCGACTTTGTCCCCTTCTCGGCATGACGCTCCGGCGACTGGGCCGTCCTACCCCGCGTTCGGGCCG